>DWVL01000012.1 GCA_019120275.1 Candidatus Mediterraneibacter excrementavium
CTGCGCGCAAGTGGTACAATGATTGCACATATGTGCAGCCGGGGCGGGATCACGGCCTTATCCCTGCACAAAGATCCGGGAGGGATATATGATGAAGATAGCAGTGTTATCGGATACACACGGCCTGCTACGGCCGGAAGTGATAAAGGTGATCGGGGAGTGCGATGCCGTGCTCCACGCGGGTGACATTAATTCTCAGAAGATTGTTGATCGGATGAAAGATGCGGCCGGGGAAGATACGCCGGTTTATATTGTCAGAGGCAATAATGATAAAGAGTGGGCGGAGTATCTGCCGCATCATCTGGAGTTTATGCTGGGCGGGGTGAACTTCTATATGGTCCACAATAAAAAAGATCTGCCGCAGGATCCGGGGGACAGGCAGGTGATCATTTTCGGTCATTCTCATAAATATTCTGAAGAGGTAAAGGACGGACGTCTGTATCTTAATCCCGGAAGCTGCGGGAAGCGGCGATTTCATCAGGATATCACGATGGCGGTGCTGGAGATCAATAACGGGGCGTGGGCAGTGGAGCGGCTTGATATCCCTCATGAGTCGGCCGGTATGTCCGGGGCGAATGCTGGTATTCCGGAGGGGGATCTTCTTGGGATCATCGAACAGATCCTGAAGAGGATGGATAAAGGACAGCAGGTGCAGGAGATCGCCCGTGCGCTGAAGATCGATCCGGAGTTTACGGAGCAGATCTGCCGGATCCGGGTGACGCATCCGGGAGTATCGGCCCATGGGATCCTGGATAAAGTGGAAGTGAATCGGAGATGTGCGAAATGAATCTGAGAAGAAAAGTATTCCTGGTGCTGATGCTCGTCATGACGGTGTGTATTTTTCTGTTCTCTTCCCGCACGTCTGTTGATTCTACAGAAGACAGTTATTATGTGGGGCGCCTGGTGAGCGAACTTTTTGTTCCGGATTTTGATGAATGGAGCGCGGAAGATCAGCAGGCGTTTATTGAGAAGATCGATCATCCGGTGAGGAAGACCGCGCATGCCACAGAGTATGCGGTGCTGGCGATGCTGGCGGCGGGCGCATACTTTCCGGCATGCATTGAGCGGGATCCGGGGGAGATCCGGGACGGCGTGGCAGACATCCCGGAGAAGAACAGGAAAAGAAGAGCACTGTTTTCTGCGTGGCTGACAGCATCCGCTTATGCGGCAACGGATGAGTTCCATCAGCTTTTCGTGCCGGGGAGGAGCGGTCAGATATCGGATGTGATACTGGACGGTGCGGGGGCGCTGGCAGGCGTGGTGATCGCTGCGGCAGTTCTGGCAGCAGTGTATCGGATCCGCAGTGCCGGAAAGCACGCGGGTGGTTGGGAGAATGTTGCGGACAGCATAAAGTGATTTGGTTTTCAAAACAAAAACAGAGTATGCTCTAATTTCCTATTGACATCCGGAAATTCTGAGTTATAATGGAACAGGATTAAGAAATAAGCCAATGCGAAGAACAGGACATGACTTTCAGGACATCTATGTTTTCAGAGAGTTCCCGGATGGTGTGAGGGAACAGCATGACCGTGAGAGCTATCCCCTGCGAGCAGTCGGGGTGAAGAAGGGCGAAGCCTTAGGTAACCCGGACCGGTATTCCACCGTTAGAAGGAAACCTGTTAATCCGCGGTGCGGACGACGGGGATGAGCGGCCGGAGCTGTTTCCG
Organism: Candidatus Mediterraneibacter excrementavium; assembly: GCA_019120275.1. GTDB lineage: Bacteria > Bacillota > Clostridia > Lachnospirales > Lachnospiraceae > Mediterraneibacter > Mediterraneibacter excrementavium. The sequence continues at coordinate 1,668 of DWVL01000012.1, forward strand.
GCAAGAGAAGTGGTAACGCGGAATATTTATTTCGTCTTCTGGCAGAGGGATCTGCCGGAGGGCGCTTTTTTATTTTGTATTGGCTCTGATCCTTATCATTACAACCTGTTGTTTTATCAGAAAAGGAGTGTGGAGAATTATGAACACCTTAGTAATCGTACTGATCGCCGCCGTGTGCCTCATCGCTGCTTATGCGCTGTACGGCCGGTGGCTGGCAAAGAAGTGGGGGATCGACCCGAAGGCGAAGACGCCGGCGGTCCTTCATAATGACGGACAGGACTATGTGCCGACAGACGGATGGACGGTATTCGCCCATCAGTTCTCGTCCATCGCGGGGGCCGGACCGGTCACCGGAGCGATCCAGGCGGCGGCCTTCGGATGGCTGCCGGTCCTTCTGTGGATCATCCTGGGCGGCATCTTCTTCGGAGCGGTGACAGACTTTGGCGCGCTGTACGCCAGTGTGAAGAACGACGGCAAGTCCATGGGACTGCTGATCGAGAAATACATCGGCAAAGCGGGACGGAAGCTGTTCCTCGGGTTCTGCTGGCTGTTCTGCCTGATCGTCATCGCGGCGTTCGCGGATATGGTGGCGGATACATTTAACGCCTATGTGGTGACGGACGGCGTGCAGACGCTGTCAGAGAATGCCACGGTAAACGGTGCGGCGGGAAGCATCTCCCTGTTCTTCATCCTGTTTGCCGTTGTATTCGGCGTAGTGCAGCATAAAGTACAGCTGACCGGATGGAAAGAAGTGGTCTTCGGTCTGGTGTGTACGGTGCTTGCTTTTGTATTCGGTATGAATTTTCCGGTGATCCTGGGCAAAGACATGTGGGTTTATATCGCGTTCATCTATATCTTTCTGGCGGCCGTGCTGCCCATGTGGTTCGTGATGCAGCCCCGTGACTATATGTCCACCTTCATGTTCGCCGGCATGATCGCCGGCGCGGTACTGGGCCTTGTATTCGCCCACCCGGCGATGAATCTTCCGGCATTCACGGGATTCCAGAATGAGAGCCTGGGGACGCTGTTCCCGATCCTCTTCGTGACGGTTGCCTGCGGTGCGGTGTCCGGATTCCACAGCCTGGTATCGTCCGGAACGTCCTCAAAGACGATCTCCAATGAGAAGGATATGCTGAAAGTCGGCTACGGCGCAATGGTGCTGGAAAGCCTTCTGGCGGTCATCGCCCTCTGTGTGGCGGGCGCGGCGGCTGCGGCGGATGGCACGGCGGCCGTGGGAACCCCGTTCCAGATCTTCTCCTCGGGCGTTGCAGGATTCCTGGAGATGTTCGGCATCCCGGTCTATGTGGCGCAGAGTTTTATGACCATGTGCGTATCCGCGCTGGCGTTTACAACGCTGGACTCCGTGGCCCGTATCGGAAGGATGTCCTTCCAGGAACTTTTCAGCACGGATGACATGGAGCACGCCGAGGGTTGGAGAAAAGTGCTCTGCAACAAATATTTTGCAACGGTGATCACCCTTGTATTCGGCTACATCCTGACACAGGTGGGCTACTCCAATATCTGGCCGCTGTTCGGAAGCGCCAACCAGCTGCTGAGCGCGCTGGTTCTGATCACCCTCTGCGTATTCCTGAAGGTGACAGGCCGGACCCTGAAGACACTGGTGCCGCCGTTCGTGATCATGCTGATCGTGACATTCACGGCGCTGGTACAGCGGTTCATCTCGCTGGTCAAAGCATTTTCAGCCGGGACAGGTGTGTTCATGGTGGAAGGCCTTCAGCTGATCGTCGCGGTGCTCCTGATGGTGCTTGGCGTGACCATCGTGGTTACGTCCGGGAAGGAGCTTGTGAAGCGTAAAGCTGAAAACGGATCCGCTCGCTGACCAGCATCACGGCAGTCAGGCAGACTGAGAAGAGCAGGGCAAACCCGAACCGGGGCATGAGCATCTGCAGTGGGATGCCTGAGCCGAAATAGCCAAGGCCTGTGGCGATATAAATGATCAGGCTGCATATATAGAAGAAACCCGCGCCGCGCAGGAGCAGAAATGTTTTTGCGCGGCGCATTTTTCTGATATCCACGGGCGCAAACCGGTATTTGGACAGAACAGGAACCGTTTTTCCCTGCTCGCTGATATAGAAGAGGTCGTTGTAGGGAACGGTGGCCGCAATGGTGAACAGGACCACGTACCGGAATGTGTTCATCGTGAATGTCTGTGCCGTTCCTGCTGCGACCGCCGACTGGAGCGCCAGGGATGCCTGCGAAGCGGAAGACGCTTCCGCTGCGGCGGTAATGAACATCCAGAGCAGGCAGGCGGCCGTGAGGAGACGGCTCATGGCCGGCTTCCGGTGCTCTTTTTCATATTTCAGATAATTAATTTTCTGGTCTTTTGCGGTTTTCATGGCGCACCTCCTTCTTTTCGGTGTTCCAGTTCCAGCAGATCGCGGATGTGCGGGGCGGCAGTCCCGGAGACGGAGGCATACCGGTCGCTCAGTTCTTCTTTCGTGGCGTTGGCGGCCAGCCGGCCGTTTTCCAGGATGAGGACGTAATCCGCCAGCCGATCCACATCCTCGGTGATGTGGGTGGACAGCAGGATCCCCATGTCATGCTCCAGAAGTTCACCCAGGAGTTCCAGGAATTCCCTGCGGAATACCGGGTCGAATCCTTCCAGCGGCTCATCCAGAAAGAGAAAATCTGGGTGATGGGCCAGGGCGAAGCAGATCTGCATCTTCATGAATTCTCCTTTGGAGAGCTGGAAGACCCGTTTCGATGCGTCAACGCCCAGGCGCATCAGCCAGGATGAATATTCCTTCACGGACCAGTCCGGATAGAACGCACCGTAGGTCAGGCCGTTTTCTGCGACAGACGCTTCCGTGAAGAAGGGACATTTCTCGCTGATGTATCCGATCCTGCGGCGGAAGGCTTCCGGATCCTGCCTCAGCGACAGGCCGCCGAGCCGCGCGTCGCCGGTAAAACCGGGGGCGGAAGACAGGGCTGTGCCACTTAAGCAGTCCAGCAGGGTCGTCTTGCCGGAGCCGTTCACACCGGCGAGGACGTAGAAATATCCGCTTTCCATGGTAAAAGATACATGGTCCAGCAGAAAGTGCCGGTACCGGCGGGTTATATTGATGCATGAAAATGTGGTCATTTTGGATCACCTCCTTTGTCCCAGAACATCCGGACCATGTCCGCGACATCTTCCGGCGACAGGCCGAGTTCCCGCGCTTCCCCGAGCATATCGCGCAGACGCCGCTCGTACTCCCGGAGCCGTCCCTCCATCAGCCGGTTCTGGTTCACCTCGCTGACGAAGAAACCCTTCCCCTGTTCGGAGTAGATCAGGCCCTGCTTCTCCAGTTCCTCGTACGCCCGCTTGGTGGTGATGACGCTGATGCCCAGCTCCCGGGCAAGGGAACGGATGGAGGGGAGCATATCGCCGGAAGCGAGTTCCCGGTTTGCGATGGAATTTTGTACCGCCAGCATGATCTGTTCATAGATCGGGCGGGGACTGTTCTCATTGATAAAGATCTTCATATCAGACTTCCTTATGTGAATTTCCCGTTTTTACTGCGGCCCGGCAGATCCGTCGTCGGGCAGCGGGTAATAGATTTTCTCATAGTCCAGCATGGTGCAAAGCACCGGCGTGAGGTGCTTCTTCGCGATCCAGATGTTGATGAGCAGCGCGGGGATCCAGCATGCGGCCGTAAGCCAGCCGAATGAAGGCAGGGCGTACATGCAGGCGTAAAAAACAGTGTTCTCCAGGAGCAGAAGCCCGCTCCAGTAGACGTTCACAACGGTCAGGCTGCTCTTTTCCGTGACCCTGTCGGGACATTTTTTCAGCGCTTCCTTCCGGTTGCCCGGATCCGGGTTCAGGCTGAATGCAATGACAGTAAAGACGGTCAGGCTGACCTGGACAGCCAGGACAGGGGCCGGCAGGATCAGCGTCCCGGTCCAGAAGAGGGTCAGGGCCGCCAGCAGGAGCGCCAGGAAGACCGCCTTTACGGTCAGGTAGATCCGCAGGTAACGGAGCTTCTCCCGGGGCCCGGCCGGACAGACGTACAGTGCTTTCGGCAGGGCGAGCGGCAGCCTCCGGGCGATGAGCCAGATCACGACCAGCAGGACCAGCATGGCCTCGCACAGGAGAAGGTTGTAATTATCGGTCATGACGGTGTTAAGGAGTTCCAGCACCCGGGTTTTCCGCTCATTTTGGGCGGAAAGATCCGGGAGTTCGATATTGTGCTGCCAGACATAATTGCCGAATAAAGTTCCAACAGTAAAGGTGAACAGTATGCTGCTCAGCAGGTACCCGCCGGCCAGATAAAGGAGCAGTACCGGAAGGTTGTGGCGGAGCGCATACAGGAACCGGTAAATGGCAAGCTTCTTCATGAGATGCACCCTCCTTTCTGCAGATGGAAGAGGAGTTCCGCCAGGGTGGGCGCAGAAGCTTCCAGTCCGGCTGTCATCGCTTCGTCCGGATATTCGGCCAGCGCCGTGCTGCCGTAAGGCTCATGCACGGCGGAAAGGATCTTCGGACCGTGCAGGGCGCGGATCTGCGCTTCCGTCCCCCGAAGGAGGACGAACCGTTCGCGCAGGCTCTCCCTGTCCATGCAGAAGCAGAGCCGGCCCTCGTCAATGAGGGCGATGTAATCCCCGATCTGGTCCAGGTCGGAGGTCAGATGGGTGGAGAAGAGGACGCTCCTTGTGCCGTCCTCCACCAGTTCCTGCATGTAACCGGTCAGCTCTTTCCGGAAGAGCGGGTCCAGCCCGGCTGCCGGCTCATCCATGATGTACAGCTCCGCCTGGTGGGAGAGGGCGAAGGCCAGCTGAAAGCGGGTCTTCTGTCCGCGGGAGAGGCGCCCGGCCTTCTGTTTCGGGTCCAGTCCGAACCGTTCGCAGAACTTCAAGAACAGTTCGTGGCTGTATCCGGTGTAGGAAGCACCGAAGAGTTTTCCGTTGGCGGCGAGGGTCATCCGTTCCTCAAAGAGGAAGTCATCGAGAACGAAACCGATCCGGTCTTTGGCCTCCCGCTCCATGGTACTCATGGGACGGCTATCTACAGTAACGCTTCCGGAATCCATGCGGTACAGGTTCAGGAGCGTGCGGATGAGGGACGTCTTGCCGGCCCCGTTCCGCCCGATCAGGCCGAAGATATAGCCGGGTTCCAGTGCGAAAGAGATATCCTGCAAGTGCAGGGAGCCGATCTGTTTGTCGAGATGGCTGACTTCAAGTAATGGCGTCATGGCAGAATCTCCTTTCATATGTGATTTAGGTATGTGTATTGATGTTATTATTGCGTTGAATTTTAACTGTATATATCTGTATATACAGTATATATACAGTTTGAATGAATGTCAAGTGAGAAGCAGGATAATATGAGAAAACTTTAGAGAATAATATAAAAAGAAAGCGCCTGCCAAAAAGTAAAGTGGCAGGCGCCTTTGAAACGGACGCGAGCGGATCGTAAACAGTCCGGTCAGTTATATTTTGCTGCAATATTTGTTTCCACATCATCGCTGGTCGATGCGGGATCCGGCCCGGCCTGTGCCGGTGCCGTGCCGGATGACATAGCGGCAAGCTTCTGGATCCGCCGGGCCACACTGTCAGAAATGGCGGAGATCCGGTCTTTGCCGACATATTCATCCGCACCGTCTGCGGACAGGATGTCTGTGATCAGGTCAGGTACATCCGTTAATCTGTCGAAATTGATCCAGCTGAAGTCAGATACAAGTCGAAGCTGTTCTTCGTGATGATTTTTAAACGGTTTGCAGATGACTTCTTTCCCGGAACGGATCTGCGCGGGCATTTTATCATAGCCGAGCGATGAGCCGCTGTCGTAGATCGGGGCAAAGCCGAGCCACTGGAGCGTTTCTGCATCCCGCAGCACGCCGAAGTTGTTAAAGTGCCGGTCCTCGTTGGCGATGATATAGTCCAATGTAAGCATCCGGTCAAGGAACGGGACGGGATCAGTTATGCCGAGCGCTTCACAGCAGTTTATAAAATGCTGATATACGGAGACACTGTTGTTTTTTTTCTGTGTCCTGAGGATCCGCCACGCCGGGATCAGTTCGGTGTCTCTGGTGACAAAATTTTCGCATACGCTGTATGGAGCCCCTTTGCTCCAGGTGACGGTATACGGGATATGCGGGATATCCAGGCGTGCCATGATCTCAGAGGCGATCACCTCATTAAAGGGCTGCTGGCGGAACGGGTTGCTTCCGCCCTTGACCAGACAGCGGGTTCCGTCAATGATTTTCCAGCGCTTTTTCAGATTCCCGTCGGATGTATTATCAGGGGAGGAAAAGTCAAGTCTGTCCGCTTTCTTCTCTGCCCCGAAGAGGACGTCGCCGATATCATCAGAGAAATCATGGTCAAAAAAATTAATTCTGTCCCACGTCAGACCGGAATCTTCCGGACAGATCCAGTACTGGTCCGAAAGGCTCAGGCCATAACAGCGCACAAGGAGCGCACCGGTGTTCGCAAGCCCCATTGTCTCCAGCGCTTCGCGGATACCGGAACGGCTGGCAGGGATGGAGCGGTCTGTCCACCATTCGTTCAGCAGGCCGCGGTCGGCGGTGCCGTGTCGTACCGGTATGCCGGGCGGCAGATGCGCTGCCGAGTACAGAACGCCGGTTTTCCGGATAAGGCCGGTCGTGCTGTCAAGCTCCATAGATAAAACGCGGGTATTTTTATGCATAAAGGTACATCTCAATCGGGTCACCTCGTTTCACAGAGTGGTTTATAGACATTATACATATGAGAAACAGGAGTGTAAATGAATTCCATGTATTTGTTTTGCATTATACCTAATTCTTCAGCAGCCGGTCGATGATCCGTGATGCTTCGCTTCTCGTGAGCGATTTCGGATCCCATGTAACCTCAGTTTTCGTTCTGCGGACCAGGTTCTCCAGCAGTGCAAGCTGTTTGGGCGTGGCGGGCTGAGGCTTCTTTACCTTATATGTAAGCTGGACCGGCTTAAAGAGCTTCGGATCCTGCTCCTCGAAGTGATGGGCCAGTGTCTGGTACAGTTTGGCCGTGGCCAGTGCGTCGTGATAAGCCCGGTGAGCGGATCTGTTCTCGATGTGGTAATAATCGCAGAGATTGCCAAGGCTTTTGGAAGGCAGATCCTTATGCACCTTCTGCGCGATCTTCAGCGTATCGATGCCGGATTTTTCAAAGGGGAGGTGTTCTGCGGAGGCGCTGCATTTCATAAAGCTGTAGTCGAAGATGACATTGTGTCCGATCAGCACGTCATCCTCACAGAAATCAAGAAAATCCGCGATGACGCTGCACCTTGGTCGTGCGCCGGAAAGCATTTCGTCCGTAATCCCGGTGAGGTTTGTGATGGCGGGGGCGAGGGGCGCGGACGGTCGGATGAATTCCATGAACCGTTCGGCCACTCTCCCATCGCGCACCTTCAAAGCGCCGATCTCTATGATCTCATTTTCCTGGGGGTTGAGCCCCGTTGTTTCCACATCGAAAGCGATATATGATCTCAGCATAATTCCGATACTCCTTTTCTTCCTGCACATTATACATGAAAAGGAGCGGGAAATACAATATTACAGAAAATCTTTCAGCTTTTTCATCAGATCTTCCTCGGTGCGGATGATCCGGTCTGTAAGGCTGACGGCTTTTTTATCGGCCTGGTTGTACTGGTGGGATTTCTCTCCGAGCGTCTTGATGCCCATGGCGCATCCATCGATGAGCAGTTTGGCGATCTGGGTGTTGTCACTGTTTAGTGTCAGCTTAATATCTGTGGTAAAGTGCGACATGGCGCTTGCCATGATGCCCGGAGATTTTTCCGGATTGCCGGATTCTTTCAGGAGAGAGGCGGCCTCTTCCTCCAGCTGACAGTGCTTTTCCGTGTAATTGCTGATCAGCTGTTTTAAGCCTGCGTCCCGTACGTATTCCTGTACCTGTCTGAAACTTTCGATAGCCATCCGGCATCCGGAACAGCATTCCTCCAGCAGTTTTCTGGTCTGTTCGTCCATGGTGATCCTCCTTGAGATTTTGGGAATTTATGTTTTTGCACAGGAAAGTGCTGGAGATAGGTTTTGCATTTTGTTCGCTAAATATACGCGGCGTGTGGTATGATGATTGTATAAGAGTAAGAAACAAGGAGCATATGACATTGAAGAAGAAAGAACGGGTAAGCTGCGAGACATGCGCTTTTTATGTATATGATGATGAGTATGGCACATATCTTTGCGATATGAATATGGATGAAGATGATTATGTGAGGATCATGTCAGATCGCTACTATCAGTGTCCGTATTACAGGAACGGGGATGAATATGCGGTTGTGCGGAAGCAGATGTAAGACGGAGGGAGCTAAATGGTAAAAGATATTGTAGAAGAGGGAGGCTATCATGTTTCACCGTAAGAAGAAAACGCCATCATCCAGACAGTATGATCCGTCCGTCTGTCAACCGGTTCTCCGCTGCAGCATCTGCACCGGGGAGCAGGTGGCGGGGTTCCGGCGGCTTGACGACGGGAAGTTTGAGGAGGTCATGCTGGTCCGGAATGATGCAGATCTGGCGGTTTTTCGCGAAGAGTACGGGATCACGGGAGAAATAGAGAAGATCTATTAGCGGAACCGGGATCCGTATGTCGGAACAGGTCCGGACCTGGTGCGGAGTTAAGAAGTTGTAAAGAAACCGGCGGAAATCGTTTATAATGTGTTTAGTAAATTGAATCTTCCAGAAGCCTGTGCTAATATAGCAATGCAATGCGAAACGGATGTCATGACATTCGTTTTCTTGAATTGGGAGGAAATTATGGACAGGAGAGATAAAAGCCCCAGAAGAGTGCGGCTTAATACGATGCAGATCGTAGCGCTGGGATTCTTCGGGGTGATTTTTCTGGGCGGTGTGATCCTGTGGCTGCCATTCTGCAATCAGAAACCGATTGCTTTTATTGATGCGCTTTTTACTTCTGTGACTTCAGTGTGCGTGACCGGACTGATCACGATCGTACCGGCAGAGCAGTTTACCCTGGCGGGGCAGATCGTGATGATGATCCTCATCCAGATCGGAGGTCTGGGAGTGATCGCATGCACGGTGCTGTTCTTCCTGCTTCTCGGCAAGAAAATCTCCATGAAGAGCAGGGTGCTGATCCAGGAGGCTTACGGACTTGATACGCTGTCAGGACTGGTGAAGTTTATTATCCGGATCATCAGAGGAACATTTATAGTAGAAGGGATCGGAGCGATCCTCTTTTCGATTAAATTCGTGCCGGAATTCGGCTGGGCGAAAGGAATCTGGTATGGCATATTCCATTCCATCTCGGGTTTCTGTAATGCGGGAATTGACATCATCGGATCTACCAGCTTCATGCAGTATGTAGATTCCCCGCTTGTGAGCCTGACGACGATGTTCCTGATCGTGATGGGCGGTCTCGGATTCCCTGTATGGCACGATATCTTTGTGACAGCGAAAAAAGGCGCGGGCGAAAAAGGCGCGCGGAGAAGGATTTTTACAAGACTCGGACTTCAGAGCAAGATCGTGCTGATCATGACGGCAGTACTTATCCTTGGCGGAACTCTGGGCTATTTTCTGCTGGAGTTCAGCAACCCGAAGACGATGGCGGACTTAAGCGTGCCGGAGAAGGTGCTGGCTTCTGCATTCCAGTCGGTGACAACGCGTACGGCGGGATTTGCATCCGTATCCCAGTCGGGACTGACAGAGAGTTCCCGGCTGCTGGGCTGTATCCTGATGTTTATCGGCGGATCGCCGGCTGGTACGGCGGGCGGTATCAAGACGACAACCTTCGCACTGGTGGCGCTGACGGTTATCTCGGTCCTCCGGGGACATAAAGATACCGAATGTTTCGGCAGACGGTTGGATATGGAAAGCGTCCGGTCCGCGCTGACGATCACGGTGATCACATTTACGTTCTGGCTGACAGCAGTCGCGGCTATGTCGATCTTTGACCCGCAGGCGGAATTTCTGAATCTGATGTACGAAGCGTCTTCAGCAATCGGTACGGTCGGACTTTCGGCCGATCTGACCCCGCACCTGACGCGGGCAAGTCACGTGGTGCTGATGATCCTTATGTATGTGGGACGTATCGGACCGATGACTATGGCGCTTGTATTTGCCGGCAAATCACATAAGAGTGATCAGTTCCGTGAACTGCCGGAGAAGAAGGTTATGCTCGGCTAAACCGGATGACAGCCGGAAGCCGGCGGATGATGAAAAAAAGAAGAACAGTTTAATAAATTAAGAAAGCAGGAGATTAGAAAAATGAGTAAACAATTTGCAGTACTGGGCCTGGGAAGTTTTGGATGGAGTGTGGCGCTGACGCTGGAGAAGATGGGCGCCGATGTGCTGGTTGTAGATGATTCGGCGGAGAAGATACAGGAGATCTCGGAAGAAGTATCCTATGCGCTGAAGGCGGATGTGTCTGATCCGGAAGCGCTGGAAGCGCTGGGCGGCAGAAATCTGGACGGCGCAGTGGTGGCTGTATCCGAGAACTTCGAGGCGAGCATCATGGCGACCATGCTCTGCAAAGATATGGGAATCCCTACGGTTCTGGCGAAGGCGAAGGATAAGCTGCAGGGAACGATCCTGAAGAAGGTGGGAGCGGATTCGGTTGTATATCCGGAGATCGAGATGGGCAGCCGCGTGGCGAAGAATCTGGTGGCCAAAGAGTTTTCAGACTGGATCGAGCTTTCTGATGATTACAGTATGGTGGAGGCTGTGGTTCCGGAACCGTGGCAGGGGAAATGTCTCGCGGAACTGCGGGTGCGTGAACGCTTCGGGATCAATGTGGTCGGGATCATTATCAATAAACAGGTGGATGTTACATTTGACCCGATGGAGCCGCTGCCGGAGAACGGCATCCTGATCATGATCGGGGCAAATGATGTTCTGCAGAAGTTTGATGCAAGGAAAGGAAAACGCGGATGATCACAAGTACAGCCAATGTGCAGGTGAAAGAACTGGTCCGGCTGATGAAGAAGAGCCGGGCAAGAGACGAGGCGGGCGTATTCATAGTGGAAGGTCCGCGGATGGTGGGTGAACTGACAGGGGATCCGTCGTGGCGCAGCCACATACGTAAAGTTTATCTGTCAGAAAGTTATGCGGCGAAATATCCGTCAGAGACAGAAGAACTGAAAAAAATATGCAGGACGGAACTGCTGGCGGATCCGGTATTCGATCATGTATCCGGCACGAAGACGCCCCAGGGCATTCTGGCGGTTGCGGAGCGCAGGGAATATCATATGGCAGACATACTCGGCGCAGATCCGGCGAAGGCGCATGTCCTTGTCCTTGACAATCTGCAGGATCCGGGCAATCTGGGTACGATCTTCCGTACTGCAGAGGCGGCGGGGGTGACTGGGATCATTCTCAGCAGTGACTGCGTGGATATTTATAACCCGAAGGTAGTGCGCTCCACCATGGGCGCAGTGCTCAGGATGCCGTTTCTTTATGTGGAGGACCTGCCGGGCGCCATCGGTGAACTGAAGAAGGAAGGGATACTTGCTTATGCCGCGCATCTTTCGGGCGAGCATGCATATGATGAGGAAGATTATACGGCAGGTTGTGCATTTCTCATAGGAAATGAGGGAAATGGACTTCGGGATGAAGTTGCGGCATGCGCGGACAGGCGGATCCTGATCCCCATGTGCGGGCATGCGGAATCACTGAATGCGGCGGTTGCTGCAGCTGTCCTGATGTTTGAAGCCGGCAGGCAGAGAAGAAAATAATAGATGTACGGGCAGAGCCGGTAAGAAGGGCTCTGCCTTTTAATATGAAAAAATATGCATAAGTATTGCATTTTTATGCATTGTGGCGTATAATAAGGCATGTTTCATACATATTTAAACATTACGGGCCGGCCTGGCCTGAGCATAAAGACAGTGAGGGATGCATGATGAATTTAAAAGGACGTAATTTTCTTACATTAAAAGATTTCACTCCGGAGGAGATCACGTATCTGCTTGATCTTTCCGCAGAAGTAAAGGCGAAAAAGAAAAACGGCGAGTCGGTGGACAACTGGCATGGGAAAAATGTGGCGCTGATCTTTGAGAAAGACAGCACCAGGACACGCTGTGCATTTGAAGTGGCAGCGCATGATATGGGCATGGGCACGACCTATCTCGGACCGACAGGGTCACAGATGGGAAAGAAAGAGAGCATCGAAGATACCGCCCGCGTGCTGGGCAGGATGTTCGACGGCATCGAGTACCGCGGCTTCGGCCAGGATATTGTGGAAGAACTGGCAAAATATGCCGGCGTGCCGGTGTGGAACGGACTGACAAATGAATATCATCCGACTCAGATGCTGGCGGATATGCTGACCATCCGCGAAAATTTCGGGACGCTGAAAGGACTGAAGCTGGTCTATATGGGAGACGCCCGCTATAATATGGGCAATTCCCTGATGGTGGCGTGCTCCAAGCTGGGGCTTGATTTCGTGGCCTGCACGACAGAGGAATATTTCCCGAATCCGGAGCTGGTGGCCCAGTGCGAGGAATATGCGAAGGCATCCGGTTCCGCGATCACGCTGACCAGTGATGTAAAAGAAGGGACGAAAGACGCCGATGTGATCTGCACGGATGTGTGGGTATCCATGGGCGAGCCGGACGAGGTCTGGGAGAAGCGGATCAAAGAGCTCTCTCCATATAAAGTAACAAAAGACGTTATGGCAAATGCAAAGGATACGGCGATCTTCCTGCACTGCCTGCCGGCGTTCCACGATCTGAAAACAAAGATCGGAAAAGAGATGGGCGAGCGGTTCGGCATCACGGATATGGAAGTGACGGACGAAGTGTTCGAATCTGCGCAGTCCAAAGTATTTGACGAAGCGGAGAACCGCATGCACACGATCAAAGCGGTTATGATGGCGACGCTGGGACAGTAGGAATGTAATAATTCTGTAAAAAATATATTTTATACAGACGATGAAGGGAAACCTTCTGTATCTGTCGGAAATTCCGGAATTCCGGAGTGTTCCAGGCAGGTACAGAAGGTTTTTGTATTTTACGTTTTAACACAATTGTTTACCGTTTCTTCACGTAAGTTTTCTACAAGAATGATAGCTGTGTTTTTCGGAATTATTTAAAATAGCGATTGCGTGCTTGAGAAGGACATGTAGAAAAGAAACAGGAAGACGCTGATAAATGAAAGGAGAGAGAGACCGTGTCAGAGATTATACTGAGAAATGTGTGCAAAGAGTTTGAAAAAGGCAGCTTTGCAGTGAAAGATTTCAATCTCGACATCAGGGACAGGGAATTCATCATCTTTGTCGGACCGTCAGGCTGCGGGAAATCCACGACGCTTAGGATGATCGCGGGACTGGAAGACATCAGTGACGGTGAGTTGTGGATCGATGGTGAATTGTGCAATTATTATGAGCCGAAAGACCGGGGGCTTTCCATGGTATTTCAAAACTATGCATTGTATCCGAATATGACCGTGTACGGCAATCTTGCGTATGCTCTGAAGATCCGGAAAGTTCCGAAGAAAGATATTGACGAGCGGGTACATAAAGTGGCGAGAACACTGGAGATCGAGCATCTTCTGGACCGGAAACCGGCGGCGCTGTCCGGCGGACAGAAACAGAGGGTAGCCATCGGAAGCGCCATTATACGGAAGCCGAAGGCCTTCCTGATGGATGAGCCCCTGTCTAATCTGGATGCGAAGCTGAGAGCGCAGATGCGGATCGAACTGGCAAAACTTCATAAAGAACTTGAAACAACGATCATTTATGTGACGCATGACCAGACAGAAGCCATGACACTTGGTACAAGGATCGTGGTTATGAAGGACGGGATCGTGCAGCAGGTGGAAGCGCCGATCGAACTTTATAACAATCCTGCCAATCTGTTTGTGGCAGGATTCATCGGATCGCCGGCTATGAATTTCTTTCAGGCGGAAGTCGCAGAGGAGGCCGGGGAAATCGTAGTGTATATCGGGGACAGAAACAGCGGACGCAAGGTGAAACTGAACGGATACCGCGCAGAGATGGCGAAGCTGAAAGCGTTGAACCGGAAAGTGACACTGGGCATCCGTCCGGAAGATATCTATACGGAAGAAGAAGCGGCAGAAAAGGGCTTTGAAAATGCGACCGAGGGAATGACTGAGATCATTACAGCCCGTGAACTGCTTGGCGCGGAAGTATTTCTTTACTTTGATGAGCAGGGAAGATCACATACGGCGCGTATGAAACCGGAGAACAAAACGCGCACAGGTGAAGCGGTCCGCCTGTATTTTGACCCGGAGCGGATCCATCTTTTTGACAGTGACACGGAAGAAAATCTGTTTTATGCAGAGGAGGTGCGATCATGAATACCCATAAGAAAAAGTTAAGTATCACACCATATTTTTATCTTATACCATGTATGCTGGTGTTTGCGGTATTCCTCTTTTATCCGTTTTTTAAGACGATTTTCCTGAGTCTTTTCCTGACGGATAAGATGGGGCAGGCGAAGATTTTTGTGGGGCTGCAGAACTATATGGATCTGCTGGCTTCGGAGTCTTTCCGCAACAGTCTGAAAGTTACGCTGATCTTTGTGGTGATCGTTGTAGTAGGCGGCATGCTGCTGGGTCTGATCGCGGCAGTGCTGTGTAATAAGGCGTTCCCGGGCATCCGGTTTTTCAGTACGTCTTATGCGCTTCCGATGGCGATCGCGTCCAGTTCTGCGGCAATGGTATTTCAGATCATGCTGCATCCGACAGTCGGCATTGTAAATAAGCTGCTGGGACTGGATATTAACTGGCTGAATGATCCTGACACAGCGCTGTATTGTGTGGCGATCCTGACAGCCTGGCTGAACAGCGGGATCAATTTCCTGTATTTCTCGGCAGGACTTGGAAACATTGACGAGACGATCTATGAAAGAGCATCCGTGGACGGTGCGAGCAGCGTGCAGAAGTTTTTCAGTCTGACGCTGCCGGGACTTTCTCCGATCATGTTTTATACGCTGGTGGTTAATATTATCCAGGCGTTCCAGTCATTCGGACAGATCAAGATCCTGACGGAAGGCGGTCCGGATGAGGCGACAAATGTAATTGTGTATTCAATCTACCGTGATGCATTTTTCAATTACAGATTCGGCAGTGCAGCGGCACAGTCCGTGGTTCTGTTTATTATCATAATGCTGATCACCCTTGTGATGTTCCGGATTGAAAAGAAAGGAGTGAGCTACTGATGAGCCAGACAGATACGATGGCGGTTTCGCCCAGAAATACGATCAGCAGAGAAGAACTGCTGGCGCTGAAGAAGCGGATGAATGCAAAGGCCCTGACAAGAAGGCGGCTTCGTACAGGCGGGCTTCTGGCGGGAAATGTGGTGATGGCTTTTGTCATCCTGCTGCCTCTGCTCTATGCGGTGAGCATTGCATTTATGCCGTCCGGAGAACTGTTCACCACAGAGCTGAATATTCTTCCGCAGCATCCGACACTCCAGAATTTTGCAGATGCGTTTACAAATGTCCCGCTGCTGAGATTTATTCTGAACTCATTTATTATGGCGGGATGTATCACAGTCGGACAGATCATTACATGTTCGCTGGCGGCGTTCGCATTTTCGTTCCTTGAGTTTAAAGGAAAGGGAATCCTCTTTATGCTGGTTATGGCAACCATGATGGTTCCGGGCGAGGCGACGATCATTTCCAACTACCTGACAGTGGGAAATCTGGGAATGCTGGACACTTATCCGGTACTGATCATTCCGTATCTGACCTCTGCAATGGGAATATTCCTGTTCCGTCAGTTTTACATGACTTTTCCGAAATCACTGTATGAATCGGCGAAGCTGGACGGATGCGGCAATCTGAGGTTTATTGTGAAGATCCTTCTCCCGCTGACCAAATCAGCGATCGGGGCAATGGCGGTCTACACCTTTATCAATGCATGGAATATGTACATGTGGCCGCTGCTTGTTACCGGATCCAATGATATGAGGACGGTCCAGATCGGGATCAGTATGCTGAACAGTGTGGATTCCCAGTCGATCACGATGATGATCGCAGGCGTTGTCATGATCATTATCCCGTCGATCTCAATCTTTATCGTAGGGCAGAAGCAGCTGATCCGCGGTATGTTCTCGGGAGCGGTAAAAGGATAAGTTTACATAGAACGATCAGTAACAGACAAGTTGAAGATTAAAGGAGAAAAAAGATGAAAAAGAGAGTTGTATCAATTTTAATGGCGGCAGTTATGACAGTCGGCCTGCTCGCAGGATGCGGCGGAAAGAGCCTGGAGGATCAGGCAGCCGCGCAGGAAGGTGAAGGAACCGGCGCGGCGGCAGAGACCGTAGAGATGGCAGGAGCCGACGAGGTGGACGGCACAGAGATCACATTCTGGCACTCAATGGGCGGTGTGAACGGACAGGCGATCGATGAGCTGGTAAAGCGTTTCAACGAGCAGAATGAGCTGGGCATCACAGTAGTATCTGAGTTCCAGGGTGAATACGATGATGCGCTTAACAAACTGAGAAGCGCGCAGATCGGTTCCATGGGTGCGGATCTGGTGCAGGTATATGAGATCGGAACCCGCTTTATGATCGATTCCGGCTGGATCATTCCGATGCAGCAGATGGTGGATGCGGACAATTACGATCTCTCGCAGATCGAGCCGAACCTGGCCGCGTATTATACAATCGATGATCAGCTGTATTCCATGCCGTTCAACTCATCCACACCGCTGATGTATTACAACAAAGATATATTTGAGAAAGCGGGGATAACGGAAATCCCGACCAGCCTTGAGGGGATTGAGGCTATCGGCGACAAGCTCCTGAACGAAGGCGGAGCAGGCGAAGTCATGTCATTATCCATCTACGGATGGTTCTTTGAACAGTTCCTTGGAAAGCAGGGGCTTGATTATGCGAACAATGGAAACGGAAGAGAAGCTGCGGCGACGGCAGTTGCATTCGATGAGAACGGCGGCGCGGCAAATATTCTTAATGCATGGAAATCTCTGAATGATAAGGGATATGCTCCGGTCGTGGGAAAAGGCGGCGATGCGGGACTTGCCGATTTCTCCGCAGGGAAATCAGCGATCACGCTGGCATCAACAGCTTCTCTTAAACAGATCCTTCAGGATGTAAACGGTAAATTCGAGGTTGGAACAGCTTACTTCCCGTCAGTGAAAGACAGTGACCAGGGCGGCGTATCAATCGGCGGCGCATCTTTGTGGGCGCTGAACAATCAGGATCCGAAGAAGCTGAGAGCTACATGGGAGTTCGTGAAATTCCTTGTTTCTCCGGAGTCACAGGCATACTGGAATGCACAGACAGGGTATTTCCCGGTGACGACAGCGGCACAGGAGGAGCAGGTGTTTAAAGATAATATCGCTCAGTATCCGCAGTTCCAGACGGCGATCGACCAGCTGCATGATTCTTCGCCGGAGTATGTGGGAGCACTGCTCAGTGTATTCTCAGAGGCAAGAGCCACCGTTGAGTCTGAGATCGAGAGCATGCTTAATGGAGAAGTGACGGCAGATGAAGCTGTTGCGGGTATGGCGGATTCCATTAATAAATCTATTGAAGAGTATAATCTTGTAAATGAATAAAAAATGGTTATAATGGACCATACAAGTAAAGCCGCCGAACTGATCCGGCGGCTTTTAGAATCTGACGGGAAGGATATTGATCATGACAAAAATATTTGCGCACAGAGGAGCCAGCGGATATGCTCCGGAAAATACGATGCCGGCATTTGAACTGGCCCGGCAGCAGGAGGCGGACGGGATCGAACTTGATGTACAGCTGACAAAAGACGGGGAAGTCGTGGTGATCCATGATGAAACCATTGACAGGACCAGCACGGGAAAAGGATTTGTCCGGGACTATGCTTTGCAGGAACTTTACGGATTTTCTTTTCACAACGGGATGGAACGTTATCGCGGGGTCAGGATCCCTACATTGAGAGAAGTGCTGGAATATATGAAGTCGGGAACGATGCAGGTGAATATTGAATTGAAGACGGGGATATTCTGGTATCCGGATATAGAGAAAAAGACACTGGATATCGTAAGAGAAACCGGGATGGAAGACCGGGTTGTCTATTCCTCTTTTAATCATTACAGTGTACAGAAAATCCGCAGTCTGAATGCAAAGGCGGAGACGGCCTACCTGTACAGCGATGTGCCCCTTGAAGTGGAAAAATATGCGAAGGATACGGGCGTGTCCGGGCTGCATCCTGCCGTATATCATATGTATATGTCAGACTTTATGAAAAAATATCGTGAAAGCGGGCTGAAAGTCCGTGTCTGGACAGTTAACCGGGAGGAAGACCTGGAGCGGTTTATCCGTGAAGACCTGGAGGCGGTTATAACGAATTATCCTGATGTGGCGCTGCGTGTGAGGAAGCGGGTGGAAAATGCTTAAGGATAAGCGGCTGTTTTTGCTGGATATAGACGGCACGGTGTGCATTGGCGAACGGCTTATCAGCGGTACGAAACAATTCCTGGAGGCGGTGAAGGAATCAGGCGGCCAGTTTGTTTTCATCACAAATAATTCGACCAGGGGGATAGATGATTACATTCGTTCCTTTCAGAAGCTGGGGATAGCAACAGATTATACAAACTTTATAACTGCATCGTATGCAACTGTACAGTATCTGAAGAAACATTACGAGGGGAAACTGATCTATGTAATGGGGACAAAATCCCTGATGAGAGAATTAAAGCGTAACGGGATACGCATTACGGTTGACTGCCAGGATCCGGAGATTGCGTGCGTGCTTGTCTCTTATGACAATCAGTTGACGTATGAAAAGATCATGGATACCTGTCAGATCCTCAGCACACGGGAAGTGGGCTATATTGCTACGAATCTGGATTATGTATGCCCGATTGAATTCGGGTACGTACCGGACTGCGGCGCTATCTGTCAGATGCTGGAGCATGCAGTGAAGCGGACGCCGCAGTATATGGGAAAGCCCGGAACCGCCATGGTCGAATCAGCGTTGAAATTGAACCATTATCCGAAAGAAAAGACGCTGATCGTGGGGGACCGCCTGTATACAGATATTCTCTGCGGATACAGTGCAGGGGTGGAGACGGCTCTTGTTCTTACAGGGGAAGCTACAAAAGAAGAAGCGGAAAAATATCAATACGGTCCGGATTATATATTTGCATCAGTGGAAGAATTGTATCAGAAATGGATGGAAGCGTAGGCGAAAAGCGGAAGATGTCTTTTTTCTCTTGTTTCGCGGTATGATGTATTATAAAATAGCAGTATGTTTTTTATTGAGTTTATATAATACAGCGGGGAAGTATACAGATGAAAGATATGAAGACGCAGATCGCGGATACATTTTCCGAACTGCTTGAAAAAGAAGACCTGGACAAAATTACAGTGACAAAACTGATCGAAGCGTGTCAGATCTCAAGACAGACATTTTATTATCATTTCCATGATATTATGGATGTCCTGGAGTGGACCTTCAGGCGTGCGACACACGAACTTCTGGAAAAGAGTCTGAGCGAGCCGGAGCGGATCAATGCGCTGCTGGCGTACCTCCAGTTCGTGAAGAATCACAGGAAAAAACTGAAGCGTCTGGTAGATTCCCGGAAATGGTATCAGATTGAAGGGATGATGGTGGACGCGGTAGCGGTTTATCTGGAGAAGATGGCCCAGAGCCGGCCGCAGCAGGTGCAGGTCAGCTATGAGGAAATGCAGATCATGCTCCGGTTTTACGCGTGCGGCATGGTGGGCGTCCTTGTGCAGTGCATGGAAGACGGGAAAGTGGACGAAGAGCGTGTGCTCTATCAGATTGAGCGGATCATAACCGGGAAAGTGTTCCCGGGCAATCAGGAATAATAAAAAACGGGAACTGACAGATTGTTATCTGCCGGTTCCCGTTTTCGTGTTACAGATTTACAGGCTCAGTTTATGCATGCCCAGCGCTTCGATCAGGAACGCGATGCCGGTGATCAGCAGGTAGGCGGCGAGAATGTAGTTAAGCGCAAGCGCTGACATGAATGGCAGCAGCAGGAAGATAACTGCGAGGATGATGTTCAGCACGCCGCTGAACGTGAGCGATCCGGTGTGGGGAACGCGGAAATATCTGAGCCGTGAGGCAAAGGACAGCTTTTGCGCACCATTGAAGATCAGCAGGAATGCCAGCATAAAAGTAATGACCTGTACGGTGAGGGCAACCGGCATAATGAACAGCATAATACCGATGAGGATATTCAGGATCCCGGATATGATGTGCATGCTGTCTTTAAAATAATAGGTTGTGGATGAATAAGTCACAAAATGCCAGATGCCGACCGCGATCACGGCGATGGCTGCCAGATACTGGATCACCGCGAAGACGCCGGTCGGAAATGCTGCTGTTGCAATTCCGGCAAGGATCAGCAGGGCTGCCAGTATGAAATAAAATGTGCGCATCCGTTTCCGGCCGTTATTCCAGTTGTCGATGATCTCCTGTGCATAGTCAAAATCAGAATCATAAAATCTCATTTATCTTTCACTCCTGTCTTAAAAATCACTTTATATTTTCTTCTGCAATTCCAATATAGCTGCTTTTTCACCGGACGGCTACTTATAATCTGTCTTGTGTGTCTTTACATTATCCGCGATCTGTCAGTTTTTTTGACAGAATCGCGGTTTTGTAATTACAGAATCGGAAAACTGCGAGTCGCGGAGCCGGTCCGTATCTGCTATATAACATAGTGAAAGGAGGTTCGGAAGATGGGAAGAGATGACAGTATATTTGCTGTAAAGCTGTATGAGATGGAAGAACAGTACGGAAAACTCCGGAGCCGCATCCTTGCCTGTGAACAAGGCGGGCGTGAGCGGATCCGGACGGTGCTGAAAGAAGCATGTGATGAATACAGGGAAAATGAACTGCTTCTGGAGGAGAAAGCCAGATCCAGCCGTTCCGGGGCGGTGGCGAAACTTGCTGAAGCGCAGCTTGATTACCGGAAGAAAACAGGGGAACTGTTGAAAGGTCTTGCGCAGGATGTGCACTGTGAGGAGAATACGCCGGCGCAGGATAAGGAAGAGGCGGATCTGCTCTACGCAGAGTATGCGATGGATTTTGCTACACTGGCCATGCAGCAGGCTCTGATCTCAGCGCTTGATGCGCTGGACCGGCAGCAGCCGGAGTGATAAAGCTGATAAAGCGGCAGTTGAAAAAAGAAAGGAACAGACAGTATGCATGAAGTAAAGAAACCGAAGAAGCCGCTCATTTTTTATTACATTATCGTGCTTGCGGCCCTGCTTCTGATCAATTTCCTGTTCGTGCCCTGGGCGGCGGAGCGGCAGGTAAAGGAAGTGGGTTACGACACATTTATGGATATGACTGATGATAAAAATATCGGTGAAGTCCAGATCAATCAGCAGGATAATGAGATCGTATTTACGGATAAGGACAATACGGCAATCTATAAGACGGGTATGGTGGATGATCCGGGGCTGACCGACCGGCTGCATGACGCGGGCGCAAAATTCTCCGGGCAGATCATCGAGCAGGAGTCGCCGATCCTGGCGTTCCTGCTGTCCTGGATCGTTCCGATCGCCATCTTCATCGGACTGGGCCAGTATATGTCCCGTAAGCTGATGAACAAGGCGGGCGGTGATAATTCGATGATCTTCGGCATGGGCAGGAGCAATGCGAAGGTCTATGTGAAATCTTCCGAAGGGATCCGGTTTTCTGATGTGGCCGGTGAGGACGAGGCCAAGGAAAATCTGTCCGAGATCGTGGAGTATCTCCATAATCCGTCCAGATACCGGGAAATCGGTGCATCCATGCCCAAGGGCATTCTGCTCGTGGGCCCTCCGGGAACCGGCAAGACGATGCTGGCAAAGGCGGTGGCGGGCGAGTCAAATGTGCCCTTCTTCTCCATGTCCGGTTCGGAATTCGTGGAAATGTTCGTCGGCATGGGCGCCTCGAAAGTCCGGGATCTCTTCCGCCAGGCGAAGGAGAAAGCCCCCTGCATCGTATTTATCGATGAGATCGACGCCATCGGCCAGAAACGTGACGGACGGGTGGGCGGCAATGACGAGCGGGAGCAGACGCTGAACCAGCTGCTCACAGAGATGGACGGATTCGAGACGAACAACGGAGTCATCATCCTGGCGGCGACCAACCGTCCGGAGTCACTGGATCCGGCGCTCACAAGACCGGGGCGTTTTGACCGGCGGGTGCCGGTGGAACTGCCGGACCTGAAAGGCCGGGAGGAGATCCTGAAAGTCCATGCGAAGAAGGTCCGGCTGGACGAGAGTGTGGATTTCCGGGCGATCGCAAGGATGGCGTCCGGCGCGTCCGGCGCGGAACTTGCCAACATCGTAAATGAAGCCGCGCTCCGGGCCGTGCGTCAGAACCGGAAGTATGTTACCCAGGCGGATCTGGAAGAAAGCATTGAAGTTGTTATCGCGGGTTATCAGAAGAAAAATGCGATCCTCACCGATCAGGAGAAAAAGGTGGTTGCATATCACGAGATCGGCCATGCACTTGTGGCGGCCATGCAGAGTCATTCCGCACCGGTGCAGAAAATTACCATCGTTCCCCGGACTTCGGGTGCGCTGGGTTATACCATGCAGGTGGAAGAAGGCAATCATTATCTGATGAGCCAGGAGGAGCTGGAGAATAAGATCGCCACGCTGACCGGCGGAAGGGCGGCGGAGGAACTGGTATTCCATTCAGCATCCACCGGGGCGTCCAACGATATCGAGCAGGCGACGAAGCTGGCCCGGGCCATGATCACCAGGTACGGCATGAGCAAAGATTTTGATATGGTTGCCATGGAGACTGTGACCAATCAGTATCTGGGCGGCGACACGTCTTTAAGCTGCTCGGCGGAGACCCAGACCGAGATTGACCGGCAGGTCGTGGAACTGGTGAAGAAGCAGCATGAAAAAGCGGACCGGATCCTCGCGGAGAACCGGGACAAGCTGGATAAACTGGCGGACTATCTCTATGAAAAAGAGACGATCACCGGAGAGGAATTTATGGAGATCCTGAGATCTGAACCGTGAGCATAAGACAAGTACCGATTGATATATATTGTCAGGGGAATCCAAATTCTCCTCTTGATACATCTGAAAGATATGGTAAGATAGATGGAGTAAGTTATTTTATGAAAGCGGAGTACTGGAGGACCTATGAATTTTGATGATAAGAGCATAAAACAGCTGAGGCAGCTGATCCTTTTTACGATCGTGATCCTGATCGCACTTTGGAATTACGCGATCATTTTCGGCTGGATCAAATTTGCATTCGGGATCATTTTCCCGTTCCTGCTGGGCGGCGCGATCGCGTTTGTGCTGAATGTCCCGATGACATTCCTGGAAGAGAAGATTTTCCACAATAAATATCTGAAGGAAAAGAAAGCGGCGAAGAAGCTGGCAAGGCCGGTAAGCCTCGTGCTGACGATCGCGATCGTGATCGGAGTCGTGGTTCTGGTCATGTTTATCGTCATCCCGGAACTGACGGATACGGTTCTTTCACTGGGCAGGACGATCCGGACGTTTATACCGGATGCCCAGAGATTTCTGGAGGAACTTTTTAAAGATAACAGTGAGATCAGCCAGTGGCTGAATGGACTGAATCTGAATGTGAATCAGCTGGTGAACCGGGCGGTGGCATTTTTCCAGAACGGTGCGGGGGATGTGCTGAACTCAACATTTCTGGCGATCGGTTCGATCGTGAGCGGCCTGACTACATTTGTGATCGCCTTTGTTTTCGCCTGCTATGTACTGCTGCAGAAAGAGAAGTTGCGGGTGCAGGTAATCAAAGTGATGTATGCGTTTCTGCCTGCGAAACGTGTTGAATGGGGACTGGAAGTGTGCACGCTTACGGCAAAGTCGTTTTCAAGCTTCCTTACCGGACAGTGCGTGGAAGCGCTGATCCTGGGGATGATGTTCTTCATCGTGATGACTGTGATCAATATGCCCTATGCGCTGCTTGTTGCGGTGCTCATCGCATTTACGGCGCTGATCCCGATCTTCGGGGCGTTTATAGGATGCGTGGTGGGCGCGTTCCTCATATTAATGGTAGATCCGCTTAAGGCGCTGATCTTCGTGATCGTATTCCTGGTCCTGCAGCAGATTGAAGGCAACCTGATCTATCCGAAAGTGGTGGGGGCTTCCGTCGGGCTTCCCTCTATCTGGGTGTTGGCTGCGGTTACGATCGGCGGCAATGTAATGGGTATTGTCGGAATGCTGATCTTTATTCCGATCGTATCGGTAGTGTATACATTGTTCAGAACAAGCGTATATAAGCGCCTGCGGAAGCAGCATCGGGATCTTCGTACAGGCGCCGTGACCGGAGGGGAAGCCGGCACGCAGCCGGAGAAAACCGAAAAATAGGTGAAAAACCTTGACTTACGTCCGTGCGCCGTGGTATACTACTACGGCGAATGGAAGTAGGTCTTTTTTTTATGCCTAAAATTTGATGGTTTTCGCAGCCATCAGCAACACGTTGTGAATATGTTAAAAGCGAGGTGGAAGTTGTGCGCACAAGAATTACTCTGGAGTGTACGGAATGCAAAAACCGTAACTACAACATGACGAAGGACAAGAAAGCTCATCCGGAACGCATGGAGACCAAGAAGTACTGCAGATTCTGCAAATCACACACACTGCACAAGGAAACGAAGTAGTCGTCGGAAGGAAGTGGACAAATGAGTGACAAGGCAAAGACTCAGAAAACTCAGAAGAAGAGCTGGTTCAAGGGACTTCAGGCAGAGTTTAGGAAAGTCATCTGGCCAGACAGAAAGACACTTGCAAGACAGACCACGGCAGTTATTGCTGTTTCCGTAGTGCTCGGAGCAGTTATCGCGGTTGTAGACGCCATCCTGAAATACGGGATCGATCTGCTGGTACGATAGCTGACCGGCAGCAGAAAGGTGATTTTATGTCAGAAGCAAAATGGTATGTAGTTCATACTTATTCAGGGTATGAAAACAAAGTAAAGGCGAACATTGATAAGACGATCGAGAACCGTCATCTGGAAGACCAGATCCTGGAAGTCCGTGTCCCCATGGAGGAAGTAACGGAACTGCGGAACGGCGTCCAGAAAGCGGTGCAGCGTAAGATGTTCCCGGGGTATGTGATGATCCATATGATCATGAATGATGACACATGGTACGTGGTGAGAAATACCCGCGGTGTGACCGGATTTGTCGGACCGGGATCCAAACCGGTTCCGCTCGAGGAGAGTGAGATGGCCAATCTGGGCATTAAGCGCGACAATGTGGTTGTCAACTTCGGAGTCGGCGACACGGTCGTAGTTTTAAGCGGCGCATGGGAAGGCACGGTCGGCGTCGTTCAGAGCATGAACGAGCAGAAGAAGAGCCTGTCTATCAATGTAGAGCTGTTTGGCCGAGAGACACCGGTTGAACTTGGTTTTTCAGAAGTGAAGAAAATGGATTAATGATGAGTGGGAGGGGTCTGACCCCGCAAGTACCACAAGGAGGTAATTGAAATGGCAAAAAAAGTAGAAGGTTATATCAAATTACAGATTCCGGCAGGCAAGGCAACTCCGGCACCGCCGGTAGGCCCTGCGCTTGGACAGCACGGTGTAAACATTGTTGAGTTTACAAAACAGTTCAACGCAAGAACAGCTGACCAGGGCGACCTGATCATCCCGGTTGTCATCACTGTATACAATGACAGAAGCTTCAGCTTCATTACAAAGACACCGCCGGCAGCGGTTCTGATCAAGAAAGCATGCAAGATCCAGTCCGGTTCAGGCGTGCCGAACAAGAACAAAGTTGCAACGATCACAAAGGCTCAGCTTCAGGAGATCGCTGAGATGAAGATGCCGGACCTCAACGCAGCATCCGTAGAGGCTGCTATGAGCATGGTGGCAGGAACATGCCGTTCCATGGGTGTAGTTGTAGAGGAATAGAGCACTTGGCGTTATAGAAGCTATGAAAC
>DWVL01000081.1 GCA_019120275.1 Candidatus Mediterraneibacter excrementavium
AACCGCAGGAATTTCAGTGATTTTCAAGGCAGACGATAGAGGCGTACTGGACGTACGCCGATTGAGGATAACACAGAAAATCACTGAAATTACGCGGTTTGGAGCGTATTGCCCCTTGTACACTGATGCTAACTTAAACAGTATATCACGTTGCTGCGTATATTTCCAGTTTTTAAGGGAATACTGAAAATATTGACACGGTAAAGGAGGAAATAACATGAAATGGTTTGATTACACCGCTCTGACACTTGTGATCACGGGCGCGGTCAACTGGCTTCTGATCGGCATCTTCCGCTTTGACCTTGTTGCCTTTCTCTTTGGGAACATGAGCTGGCTGTCGAGAATCATTTATACTCTTGTAGGTCTGTGCGGACTGTACCTGCTCAGTCTGTATGGAAGGATCAGAGGAATGTCCGAATAGAATGTACAGCAAAAAACCTTCCGCATCCGTTCAATTTCCGGATGCGGAAGGTTTTTATCCTGTTATTTTATTCCGCTGATCATCAGCTGATCCATCTGCGCATAGAGCACATCGCGTCCCGGTGCGCCCATGATCACAGATATATAATGTCCGCCGTCGCTGCCCTCGTCATAAATGATCAGACAGTTCCCGGCAAGTTTTGTCGTTCCTGTCTTGCCTCCAAGCACCGTTATTCCCTGCGGCATGTCGTGATGATCGCTGTTGTACTGGTTCGTCGGAACCCAGGTTTCCGTACGCACTGCGCCATCCGCTCCCGTAAGTGTCCCGGTATATGAATCCATGGTAATAATATCTACAAAACGCTGATCTTTTATACATGCGTTAAAGATCAGATACAGATCATACGCTGTTGTATAATGATTATCATCATGCAGGCCATGGGGATTCACAAAATGTGTTCCTGTAGCTCCAAGCGCAGCCGCTTCCTGATTCATCAGTTCCGCAAACGCTTCAATGCTTCCGGATATATGCTCTGCAATCGCTGCGCCGCAGTCATTTCCGGAATGAAGGATCAGGCCGCACAACAGATCATAGAGTGTAACGGTATCGCCTGCGCGCAGTCCGCATGTCACTTCATCCCAGTTAAAATCCACTGCATTCTCACTTACAGTCACCACATCATCAAGGTTGCCGTATTTCAACGTAACATACGCTGTCATAACCTTAGTTGTACTGGCCGGATAAACTTTATCAAAGAGTTTGTATCCGCACAGAACCGCATCCTCGTCCAGGTCAAACAGTCCCGCTGAATGCAGTTCCTCATCCGGCTGGAATCCATCCAGCGCAACTTCCGAATCAGTAACGCAAAGATCCGATGAGAACATACTGCCCTGCCATACGGAACTGTTATAATGTTCATATTCATACTCCGCAGTATAATCGTGCATCCGGTCCATTACAAAAGTACCGGCTACAATGCCCGCTCCTATAAAAAGGACCATGCATATCAGCGCCGCTGCCGCTGCACGCTGCCGTCTCCGTCTTCTTATCGCCCTGGACCTGCGGCTCCTGCGAAGAGTTCTGCTATTTGTAGATTTCACGCCAGTCCAAATCTCCTCTGTCCAATGCCAGGATCAGCGCTTCCGCTGTGGCAATATTTGTCGCGATCGGTATATTATACATATCGCAGAGTTTAACGATATCATTGACATCCGGTTCGTGCGGGCGCGGTGCAAGCGGATCTCTGAAGAAAATGAGCAGGTCGATGTTGTTGTTTTCGATCTGGGACCCCAGCTGCTGCTTCCCGCCAAGATGTCCGGCAAGGAATTTGTGTATGTTCAGATTTGTTACACTTTCCACAAGGTTTCCGGTTGTTCCTGTCGCATATAGTTCGTGTTTGCTGAGTATTCCCCTGTATGCAATGCAAAAATTCTGCATCAGCTTCTTTTTCGCATCATGTGCGATCAGTCCGATGTTCATAATCGTCACTCCTTATTGGTATTTGTTAGGCTGTAAACCGACGTTCAATACGAAACCGATCCCCATAAAAAAGCACACAACGGAAGTCAGTCCATAACTTACGAAGGGCAGCGACAGACCTGTATTCGGAAGGATCAGAGTAGCCACACCGATATTGATAAAACTCTGTATCCCTATCAGTGCGGCAACGCCGCCGCAGATGATCCGCCCCCCTGTATCTTTCGCTTTCAAGCCAATCATTATACACCTTATTACAATTAATAATAACAAAAATATAACCGCACAACAACCCACAAATCCCAATTCTTCACCGATTATTGCAAAAATAAAATCTGTCTGCGGTTCAGAAACAAAATTCCCGTTCTTTACAGATGTCGTCGCATCGTTATTGTATCCTTTCCCTGACAGCTGACCGGAGCCGATCGCCATAACCGAATTCAGCTGCTGATAAGATTCATCCGACGCATATTTCTCAGGTTCCAGCCAGGCCAGTATTCTTTCCTGCTGATAATCCCTGAGAATCGGCTGATTCGGCTGTACGGCAATGGCAAGAAAGATAACGACCGTTGGTATGGCGATCGCCAGTACTGTGCCGACAAATTTATAGCTCAGTCCGCCCAGGAACATTAACGCACAGAACAATGCAGCCACACACAGTGTGGTTGATAAGTTCGGCTGCATAAAGATCATCGCCAGCGAAGGGAGGATCAGCCCGACAGCCTGAAGGATCACTTTCGGATTATTGATCGAGTTCTCCCTGTCGGAAAGAAACTTTGCGAAAAACAGGATCATCAGGATCTTCGTCAGATCCGAAGGCTGAAACTGGAATCCGAGATTCAGCCACCTTCTCGCTCCGTTCGCCGAAACACCCAGCCCCGGAATCCAGATTGCAGCCAGCATTGCAAGATTCAGAAAATACAATGGCCAGTAAAGAGACATCACCCAGTTATAATCGATCAGTGAGATCACCACCATGGCAATGATGCCAAGAATCACACCGAGCACCTGTCTCCCCATCAGGTCAGGACTTGCGCTGTTGACCATGAAGATGCCGAAGATCGACAATATAACGACAGGAATAACGAGGCTTAGCTTATAATCTTTTATATTATAATGTAAATTCAGTTTTTTCAGAAAAGCTTTCAATGATTTTCTCCCATGTATTTTATATGTATATCTGTGCGTGTGATCTCAATATCAATCTGGGCCGGTTCAATCTCCATATATTTTGAAACCGTCTGATACAGTTCTTTTGTCAGTCTTTCCACCGCATCCGGCGCACATTGGACCCGGTCGGACACGAGCAGATTCTTCAGCCGTTCTCTGGCGATAAAGACAGACTGTGCACTCATCTGGCTCCCTCCTGGCCTCGGCGGAAGAAACCGGAAATCTTTTCAAAGATGCCTTCGTGTTTCATATAATCCTCTACAGGAATATCCTCTCCTGTGAGCCTGCGGCAGATATTCATATAGGAACGGCCTGCCACAGAGTCTTCGCCTGTGACCGGTTCACCCTGATTTGTCGCGATCACAACCTGCTCATCATCAGGGATCACTCCAAGCAGGTCAACAGCCAGTATCTCGGTAACGTCATCGACCGACATCATATCTCCACGTTTAACCATGTCAATCCTCAACCGGTTGATGATCAGTTCATTCCTGCGGATGCCTGATGATTCCAGAAGGCCGATGATCCGGTCTGCATCACGGATCGCAGACACCTCCGGTGTCGTGACAACAATCGAACGGTCTGCACCGGCAATCGCATTCTGGAAACCCTGCTCGATCCCTGCCGGACAGTCCAGAAGAATAAAATCATAATCGCCCCTGATCTCTCCGATCAGTTTTTTCATCTGTTCCGGGGATACGCTTGTCTTGTCCCTGGTCTGTGCAGAAGGAAGCAGACAAAGCTGCGGGTATCGCTTGTCTTTAATCAGCGCCTGCTTCAGTCTGCAGTTTCCTTCTATCACATCCACAATATTGTATACGATACGGTTTTCCAGTCCCAGCACTACATCAAGATTCCGCAGTCCGAGATCCGTATCGATAACCATAACCTTCTTTTCGAGCATGGAAAGGCCTGTCCCGATATTGGCTGTTGTAGTTGTCTTCCCGACTCCGCCTTTTCCCGATGTAATGACGATCACTTCACCCATAATGTTCTCCTCCTGTTTAAGACCTGTCAGTATATCATACGCACCACAGACATCAGTCTCCTGCCATACCACTGCTGATCTCTGCCGCATGTCCTGTGATAAGCTCATTTTTCAGATCCGGATCAAAATAAATCCTGAGGACATCACGTGCGACTTCAGAAGCATATCCGGAATTATATCCGTACGCGATACGTGTGGCGATCGATACCTCCGGGGAATCTGCAGGCGCATATCCGACAAACAGCGCATGGTTGGCATGAAGTTCATTATGCTGGGCGGTACCGGTCTTCCCTGCCATGGAAAATTCCAGCCCCACGAATGTGGAATAGTGACTTGTTACCATCCGTTCCATTCCTTCCTGGATCATATCCCAGGTCGATGGATCAACCTCATTGATCGTACGGACTACTTCCGCTTCATTATCCCTGAGGAGATTCCCGTTTGCGTCCGCCGTCTTATCGACCAGAGTCAGATCGTATACGGTTCCGCGGTTTGCGATCGTCGTAACATAACGGTTCAGCTGACTGACCGTATAGTTATGGTTGCCCTGGCCGATCGCCGACTGGATCGAATACTCATTGGAGATATCCGGAGAAGCTTCATCGATCTCAAGACCGGATTTTTCGCCGAGTCCAAACAGTTCGGCATATTTTGCCAGATTGTCTGTACCCTGTGTGCTGTCATAATGCCCTTCCTGGTCGATGCTGAGTCTGTATCCTACTGTGTAAAAGAAGACGTTGCAGGAATTCTCGATCGCACCGACGACGTCCAGCGATCCGTGGCCATTGGGATAAACCCAGCATCTCGGACTTGGCGTTACCGTCGTAAATTCGCCGTTGCAGTATATCTGACTTCCTCCGTCGATCACGCCTTCTTCGAGGCCGGCTGTCGCCGAGATCATCTTGAATGTAGAACCCGGCGCTGTCTTCTCCTGTGTCGCGCGGTTATAGAATGTCCGCGCCGTACCGGTCGCCAGCTGATTGTAATATACCGAATCCATCGTATTGGCCAGACGGTTGTTGTCGTATCCCGGATAGGATACGCATGCAAGTACATCGCCGGTATTCGGGTCTGTTACAACAAGTCCGCCCGAGCACGGCTCCATTCCCAGCTGTCCGGGTGTGATCTCCAGATTGTAGATCTTATTGTACAGCCATCCGAAAGGACTGACGGATCCGTCCATGAGGCCGTTGTAAGCATTCTCATCCATCGGAAGCACACCCTGTTCATATATGATCGCACACATCTGTCTGCCGGTGATACTCCCTGATTTTATAAGATATTCATAGAGAAGTTTGTCGAAATCACTGTCTGTACTCAAATATTCCTGCAGATAATCCAGAAGCTCCTGATAGATCTCCTCCGAACTTGAATATGTGCTGCCCCCCAGGATGGATGTATCGATCCAGTTCTGAGAAATCGCATAATTCAGGAATGTATACAGACTGATCGTCTCATCCTGTGTCCATGCAAGCAGCGTTTCATCTGTCGAATCAACAGCGTCAGATATGACAATCCCCGTCTTTTCGACCAGAATCTGACGGTAAATATAAGACATATAGGCCTGCATTTCTTCTGAAAGATCCCTGTATGCCGGGGCATCAGCGCTCTGAAGCTGCGACATGATCTCTCCGATCACAGTCTCGTGCCTTTCCTGGAACACTGCGTTTACAGCCTGCTCTGCAGGTCCTGCATCCTCAGCCGCAAAATGTCTCATATCGATCAGACCGTTGGCAATGAACGCATGATAGGCATCGCTGACCGGGATCAGGATGCTGCTTGCATCTTTAGCCGTAGCCGGATCATAGTTAAGGGTATCCGTCAGTTTGCTGAGCAGGATGCCGGCTATCTTCTCTTCCAGCAGCCTGTAGGCACTGATCTGAAGATCTTTGTCGATCGTAAGATACACGTCATTTCCGGCCTTTGGATCCGTCGTACTGATCGTCTCGGTCACTTTGCCAAGATTATCCACATAGTAGACCGCTTCGCCTTTCTCTCCCTGAAGTGTACTGTCGTATACCTGCTCGATCCCCCATTTTCCTACAATATCTGAGCGCGAATACCGTTCTTTCTGCTTTTCATCCAGCGCATCATATTCTTCCTGTGACATTAGTCCTGTATATCCGATGATCGATGAAAAATACTGCCCGTCCGGATACCGGCGGAGTGAAGTCTCTTCCACGTCCACTCCGGCAAGAGAATCCTGATTTTCCATGATCGCCGCTGCAGTTTCATCACTGACGTCGGAAGCAAGCGTTGTAGACCTGTACTGCTGATAACCGTTCAGGCCCATCGCATAGCGCATATTAACCATTTTCAGGATGTACGCCGGATCATTCGTGCTGTCATCCAGTCCGTAACGCTTTTCACAGAGATAATGGATCAGTTCTTCTGCAGTCTGGTTCTTCTCTTCGTCCTCCAGATCATCTACGTATGCTTCTCCATAGACGTCCGCGATAAAGCGCAGACGCCTGGTTTCATTTGTCTCGGCATATTCGTATTCGCCTGCCGAATTCAGGATAACCCCAAAACTGTCGATCACCGAATCCCCGTTCTTTTCCACAAGAGTAAGGACCTGGTCCAGGATGCTGTTGAGTATTCTGTTCCTGTCCTTCTCTTTCATATCAGTCGGTATAGTATCCTTGATCGTTACGGAATAGGCGAGTTCATTATAAGCCAGAATATTCCCGTTACGGTCATAAATATTTCCTCTCGTCGCTGCGATCGAATTCGTCCGCCGGATCTGAAGTTCATAATTTTCAAGATAGTTTTCACCGTTGACGATCTGAAGGTAAAAAAGCCTTCCGATTAGAATAACGGATGTCATACAGAATACCAGGATCAGGACGACCAGCCTGGATTTCATGACATATTCCGCCGCTTCTTTTATTCTGTCTATGATCTCTCTAAACAAATCTGCTTGCACTCCTTTTCTCTTCCTCTTCCAGACGTCTGTTGACATACAGCAGCAGAGGGTATGCGATGAGCGTTATCGCGATCGTATAAATTGTTTCCGGGATAATGATCCGATTGAAATAATACGGGAAATTAAAATCGCTTCTGAGCAGAAATGTCAGAAAATAAACAGACATTCCATACAGCAGGTCGGTCCCTGTGATCAGAAGCAGAGGAAGTTTGATATCCTCGTCAAAATAAATCTGTTCAAAGACCCCGTTCACATACCCAGCGATCAGATATATAAGTGCGTAGAAACCGATCATGTCGCCGGACTGGATATCGATCAAAAGGCCTGAAATGAAGCCGACGATCATCCCTTCCCTCGGGCCTCGCATAAATCCGAAAGATGCCGTCACAATAAGCATAAAATTAGGCTTGACCCCTGCAATTTCAAGTGAAGGAAAGACTGCTGTCTGCAGCAGATATGCAGCAAGAAGGATCACCGCGGTCACGACGATCCGCCTGATCTTAATGGATTTCATTTATCATACTCCTCTAATGCTCTGATACTGTCATTCTCCGGCGTCATTTTCGCCGGTAAGCTCCGCTTTTGTCGTTTTGATCACGAGGACCTCCTGAATATTCCTGAAATCAACAGCCGGAGTGATATAACCGGATCTGGTCAGATTGTTGGAGTCCACATTGATCTCGCTGACTGAACCGATCAGGATCCCCTGGAGATATTTGTCACTGATATAGGAGGTGACGATCTGATCGCCAACAGCAACCACATTATCGTTATTTTCCATCTGATCAAAGGCGATCTGACCTGTGCTCATCAGGGAGAGATCGCCGCTGATGATACACGTATCCGATGTCGAGAGCACCATTCCGCTCACATTTGTGGAATCATCTATGATGGAACGCACCTTGGACCACGTAGGGCCTACCTCTGTGACAATCCCGGCAAGTCCGCTGCCTGCAAGGACATTCATATCTGCCTCGATCCCGTCCAGACTCCCTTTGTCTATCGTAAATGTATTGAACCAGTTGCCTGAATCTCTTCCTATCACATGGGCCGCTGTCTTCTCATATTCCGCATAATTCTGATCAAGCTCGTAAAGCTCCTGCAGGCGCTCATATTCATAGCTTTCCTCCAGAAGATAGTTGTTTTCTGTCGTCAGCGCGTCCACCTGCTCTTTCAGCCTGTCATTTTCTTCCTGAAGCTGCTGGAGCGTGGCAAAATTATCTTTCAGGTCCCCGAGCCAGCCGCCGACATGATTGATTCCCTGCTGAAGAGGTACGACTGTCACATTAGCCAGGATCCTGAAAGGGCCGGCCGCTTTGTCCGAAAAAGAAGAGAGCACCATCATAAATGCACAGAACACGGACAGTCCGATCAGTATATATCTGTTTGTACGCGTAATCTGATTTTTTTTCTTCATCTTAACCACCTATAATCTTCATCAAGCATTGAATATGTCAGACGACTATAATATGCTTTGTCGGAAATGATCCGCTGGAGACCTCTGACCGCACACAGTCCCGGCTCGCCAGGCAGAAACACCGGAAGTCCCGTACTCTCCTGCAGATATGTAGCAAGTCCGCGGAGATCAGCCATTCCCCCTGTCAGACAGATCCCTTTTCTCCGGATCGCTTCCCGTACGATCGGAGGCGTGCGTTCGATCATGGATACGATCGCCCTGACGCATTCCTCCAGCGGCTCTTTCATTGCCGCCCGGACAAGGCTGATCGGAACATCCGTCTGAGCCGGCACTCCGGTGATCAGATCCCGTCCCGATACACGGAGCAGACTTCCTGTACTGTCATCAAAAATACCAAATGTTCTTCTAAGCTTTTCCGCAGTTGTATTGCCGATAAGAAAATCCATATTCCGCCGTACCAGTGAAGCGATCGCTGTGTCATAATCTTCACCGCCGGTTTTCAAAAGCCGGTTCATGACCATGCCGCCGCCGGACAACACGGATAATTCCGTTGTGTTTCCTCCGAAATTTACAACAAAAAGTCCCTGCTCTTCCAGCACATCCATGCCGCATCCCAGCGCATCCGCAAGTCCCCGCTCGACGATCCGCACAGATCTGGCCTTGGCTTCTGAATGGAATACAAGATCATAAAAAGCCTTCTTTTCAACTTCTGTGACATCTGTCGGAACAGCGATCACATACTGAGCTCCCCGGATAAACTGCCTGTCCGTTCCGAGCAGTGTTCCGAGCAGATACTGCATATCATCAAAACGTGCGATAACACCGTCCTGCATGGGAAAAATAACCTGTACATCCGCCGGCGCTTTTTCAAACATCTCATATGCCTTATTTCCGGCTGCCAGGATATGCTTTTTATTTTTTACGGCGATCGCATTTTTTTCAAACCATATTCTGTCCTTTTTTTTATCATAAACCTTGATCTCATACGTCCCCAGATCCAGGCCATACACATTTCCCGCCATCAGAAAAATCCCCTCTGTCTTTCAGGCTTACAAAACAATGATCCCCTATAATAATGTGATCCAGCAATTCTATCCCTATCAGCATTCCCGCTTCATAGATCCGCCTTGTGATCCGGATATCCTCTCTGCTCGGTTCCGGGTCTCCGCTCGGATGATTGTGGAGCAGGATCATGGACGATGCTCCCTTCTGAAAAGCTTCGATAAACAACTCCCTCGGCGATACCAGCGCCATATCAACAGTCCCTTCGGATATGTCGTTTTCCGCGATAAGTCTTGATCTGGTATTTAAAAGGAGAAGCTTCAGCACTTCTCTGTTTCTGTGTCGCATATCTTCCATGTAGTACCGTGCGATCTTCTCCGGCGAAGAAAAATCAAGGCCTTCCGCTGCCGTTTCCTGCGACATGCGTTTGGCAAGTTCTGCCAGACAGAGGATCTGCACCGCCTTCACTCTCCCGATCCCCCGGATCCGCATCAGCTGTTCCCCGGTCCAGCGGTACAGCGAAAGGAGTCCTTCGCTTCCAAAATCCGGATGGAGAATGCGGCGGGCAAGTTCCAGGGAATTCTCCCCCTGCGTACCTGTCCTCAGGATCACGGCAAGCAGTTCAGCATCTGTAAGGCTTGCCGCGCCGAAACGCTGACATTTCTCGTAGGGGCGTTCATCACGGTACATCTCTTTTATTGTGTAAGTGTTCTTCATAAATAGAATACCGGCATTGTCTGCGATGATACAATACAATGACTTATTCTATCACAATTTAAAATCCATGTATATAGATTACAGATTAAATTTCTGTGAACCGTCTGATCAGGCCCTCCGCCACTTTTAACCCGTCCATGGCGGCCGACGTGATCCCGCCGGCGTATCCCGCACCCTCACCGCACGGATAGATCCACGGGACGGACGATGCAAACTTCTCATCCCTCAGGATGCGCAGCGGCGACGATGTACGGCTCTCCACACCGGACAGGAGGGTGTCTTCATCTGCGAATCCGCGGATCTTTCTGTCCATCCTGCAGATCCCGTCCTGGATCGAACGTGCCAGTTCATCCGGGAAAATACGTCTCACACTGCCGAAACTGTATCCGCCTTTCATGGACGGGGTTATCTTACCCGGACGTTCCGTCTTCCGGTCATCGCAATAATCACCAAACCTCTGGACCGGGATCTTTCCTTTTCCTTCCTCCCATGCCCGCTTTTCCAGTTTCCGCTGAAAACGGACGCCTGCCAGCGGATCGTTCCCGCCGTAATCCTCCGGTGTGACGGTTACGATCACAGCGCTGTTGGCGTTCTCTCCGGCACGGCCGTGATAACTCATGCCATTAACCGCAAGAAATCCGGGTTCAGAGGACGCGTTGACCACATAACCGCCCGGACACATACAGAATGTATACACTCCTCTTCCGTTCTCCAGTTTCTCTGTCAGTTTATACGAAGCTGCCGGGAGTTTCCCCCGTTCTGTCCTGCCGTACATATTCTCATCGATAAGCGTCTGTCTGTGTTCCACCCGCACTCCGACTGCAAAAGATTTAGCCTCCATTTCCAGTCCGCGCTCGCAGAGCATCCCAAATGTATCTCTGGCGCTGTGTCCGACAGCCAGCACTGCGGCATCCGTCTCAAGACGTTCCGAACCGTTTAGGATAAGGCACTTTTCTTCCGGGATCACGTCTGTCACCTGCGTGTGGAAACGGAATTCTCCGCCGGTACTGATAATAAACCGGCGGATATTTTCCACCACATCGATCAGGATATCCGTCCCGATGTGAGGTTTCTGCTCCCAAAGGATGTCTTCCGGCGCACCGAAGCGTACAAACGTCTCCAGAACAAAGCGGTTCCGGCCAAAGCTGTCTTTGACTAACGTATTCAGCTTTCCGTCAGAAAACGTACCTGCTCCGCCTTCTCCGAACTGCACGTTGGAGTCGGGATCCAGACATCCGGTCGCCCAGAAACGTTCCACGTCCTCCCTGCGTTCCCGCACCGGGGCTCCCCGCTCGACGATCAGCGGACGGTACCCTTCGCGCGCCAGCAGGTACGCACAGAACAGGCCTGCAGGACCGCTCCCGATAACGACCGGACGGGCACCAAGCGCCAGAGTTCCGTGTTCAGGAGCCTTATACGTGATTTCTTCAACATTCCGGACTTTTCCTTTCATCCGTCCCAGCAGACGTTTCTCATCCGCAACAGAAAAATCGATCGAATATACATAGTACAGATCCGGTTTTTTCCGCGCGTCAAGCGAGCGTTTTTTTACAGTGTATTGTTTCAGTTCGCTCTCCTTAATATGCAGGGTCCGCAGCAGTTTTCCGCGAAGCTGTTCCTGCGTATGTCCAACCGGAAGTTTCAACTGATTGATACGTAGCATCTTATCTGATCCGCCTTTCTGTACGATTCTTCCTCATTTTCGGGCAAATTAGTCCGTTTTGTTCCGGTACTGCCCTTCGACAGCGGCCGACCTGCCGGCCAGATACCCGCTCGCCCAGGCAAATGTCAGGTTATATCCCCCGCACATCCCGTCCACATCCAGGATTTCTCCCGCAAAGTACAGTCCCGGGATAACCGCCGACTCCATGGTTTCCGGATCCACGTCTGAAGTATCCACCCCGCCGCAGCACACCTGAGCCTGTTCAAATGAATTTGTTTCCTTCACAGAAACAGTAAATTGCTTGATCTGCGCTGTCAGATTTTCCAGTTCCCTGTCTGTAAATTCTCCCGCTTTCCTGTGTATCGGGATACCTGCCAGTTTGATCCAGAGATCAGAAAGTTTTCGGTGGAAGAGTCCGGTCAGGAACTGGTCCGCCCGTTTCTCCGGGCGCGTCTGCGCCCGTTTGCGCAGGAACGCGCACATCTGGCTGACTGTAAAATCCGGCATAAAATCAAGGATGGCTTTCACTTCTCTCTTTTCATACAGAAGACGGGAAGCATACCGGCTGACCTGAAAAACGGGAATACCGGATATTCCGTAATTTGTCAGCTGAAGTTCCCCTCTGTCCGAAGCAATGCACCGGCCGTCTGACCACAACGCTACGTTCCCGTCTGCACGGACGCCTGCGATACTTTTAAAAAACCGTTCTTCACACCGGAGCTGGACAAGGGCAGGCAGCACCGGGACGATCCGGTGCCCCAGCCGTTTTGCCAGATCATAGCCGGAGCCGTCAGATCCGGTCACAGGAGCAGCTTTTGACCCGGTACAGAGGATCACGCGGTCCGCACGGATATTTTCCTGGTCAGTAAAAAGGGTAAACCCTTTCCTGCCCGGACGGATCTCCCGGCAGTCCACACCGGTCCGGACCCGGATGCCGAGCCTGTCGATCTCCATCCTCAGAGCGTCCAGCACGGAGGATGCCTGATCGGAATTGGGGTAGATATAACCGTTCCTGTTTTTTGAGTAAACGCCGATCTGAAGGAAAAAAGCAATAATGGAACGGGCGTCGAATTTTTCTACGACCCGCCAGGGAAATTCCGGATCATCGGAGTGATAACAGAACGGTTCCTGCCGGATATTCGTAAAATTGCACCGTCCGTTCCCGGTGGAGAGGATTTTCCTGCCGATCCTGTCACCATGTTCGATCAGAGTTACATCTGCACCGTTCTGCGCGGCTGTAACCGCCGCCATCATTCCAGATGCGCCGCCGCCGATGACTGCAACTGTTCTCATCTTTTCCTCCTATCTCTGCTGAAGAAGTTCACTGCGGATCACACCGCTGTCGATCAGGCTCTGAAGAGATTTCAGGATGCCGAGCTTCGCGTGATACCATGTGAGACCGCCCTGAAAATATACCGCATATGGTGGTTTGATCGGTCCGTCAGCTGAAAGTTCTATGGACGAACCCTGGACAAAGGCCCCGGCAGCCATGATCACATCGCTGTCGTAGCCGGGCATTGCCCATGGCTCGGGAGTTACATAGCTGTCTACCGGCGCCGCCGCCTGAATTCCCTTGCAGAAAGCGATCACCCCTTCCGGACTGCCGAGCGTGACTGCCTGAATGATATCATGACGGTCTTCCTCTCCGCCAGGCACAACAGAAAATCCAAGTTTTTCATAGATGCTGGCGGCAAAAACCGCACCCTTTAACGCTCCGCACACTACCGTCGGCGCCAGGAAAAATCCCTGGTAAAAGGACTGCATCACTCCAAGCGACGCACCGACCTCTTTTCCAAGTCCCGGCGAAGTCAGCCGGACGGCACAGTTTTCGATCAGATCCTCCCGCCCGGCGATATAGCCGCCGATGGGCGCCAGTCCGCCTCCCGGATTCTTGATCAGAGAACCTACGATCATATCCGCTCCGACATCGCTTGGCTCGATCCGCTCCACAAACTCGCCATAACAGTTGTCCACCATACAGATCACATCCGGCCGGCGCTCTTTGATAAAAGCGATCAGTTCGCCAATCTTTCCGACGGAATAGCTTGGTCTTGTCTGAT
The DNA here is from genome assembly GCA_019120275.1 of Candidatus Mediterraneibacter excrementavium. Lineage (GTDB taxonomy): Bacteria > Bacillota > Clostridia > Lachnospirales > Lachnospiraceae > Mediterraneibacter > Mediterraneibacter excrementavium. Next base: position 13,841 of record DWVL01000081.1, read on the forward strand.
ATCCTTTGGAGCGCTGGATCGTAACCAGCTTCGTACGTTCATTCAGAGCCTTTTCGATAGCCGGATAATCAAAATATCCGTCCTCCAGAAGCTCAACCTGCCGGTAGGTCACCCCATATTCAGCCAGAGATCCCTTTGACGGCCTGATGCCGATCACTTCCTCGAGCGTGTCATAAGGCTTCCCGACCGGCGAGAGCAGCTCGTCGCCTGGCCGGAGATTGGCCGAAAGCGCAAGCGCAAGTGCATGTGTACCGCAGGTGATCTGTGGACGCACAAGCGCTGCTTCCGTATGGAATGCCGAGGCATAAACCGCCTCCAGGGTATCTCTGCCCAGATCATTGTATCCGTAACCGCTGGCATAATTGAAGCACGCCTCGCTGACACGGTTTTCCTGCATTGCGCGGATCACCTTAAGCTGGTTGTATTCGGCAGTTTCATCAAAGCAGCGGAAACGCTCCTTCAGTTCCTCCTCGATCTTCTGTCCGTAAGCCCAGACCTCTTCTGAGATCCCAAGCTCCTGATACATGGTTTTTGTTTTTTTACAATTCATCCTTCTACCCTTGCTTCACTTTAATTTTGTTCCATACCTTCTGTCCGGATCAGGCCGTTCTGCCGGACAACGCGGATCATTTCCTCCAGCATCTTCTGTTCATCCTGGCCAAACGCCGAACGGTCGATCCAGACCACATCACGTTCGCGTCTGAACCAGGTAAGCTGGCGTTTGGCAAAATGCCGTGTATCCCGCTTGATAATGCGGACCGCTTCCTCCAGAGGATATGCACCGTCCAGATACGCGTAAAGTTCCTTATAGCCGAGTCCCTGCATGGATATAGCGTCTTTGGGGACACCGCGCGCTCTCAGACGTTTCACCTCATCTACAAGTCCTGTCTCCATCATCCGGTCCACCCGTCGGTCGATACGCTCATAGAGCAGGCTGCGCTCATCTGTAAGGACAAAATAGACAGAATGATACGGTGATTTTTTCTGTCTTTCCTCATCATTATGGTCCGATATCCTTGCACCGGTCTGATGATGGAATTCCAGAGCCCGGATCACCCGTTTGATATTATGCGGATGGATCTGTTCCGCAGCACGCGGGTCACATTCCTGAAGCTTCCGGTACAGTTCTTCTCCGCCGCCTGAGGCTGCTTTGCGTTCCAGCATATTCCGGTAGGACATATCGCCGCTATTTTCAGTAAAATCAATATCATAGAGCAGCGCCTGGATGTAAAATCCTGTGCCGCCGACAACAAGCGGGATCTTCCCCTTTGCGTGGATCTCCTCCACAGCTTTTTTTGCAAGCGTCTGGAACCGGACCACATTAAAATCTTCCTCCGGATCCAGCACATCCAGCAGATGATGGGGAATCCCTGCCCGTTCTTCCGGTGTTGCCTTTGCCGAGCCGATATCCATATAGCGGTATACCTGCATCGAATCTGCGGAAATGATCTCCCCGCCGATCGCAGCGGCAAGCCGGACAGACAGACTGGTCTTGCCCACCGCAGTCGGCCCTGATAATATGATAAGTGGCTTCTTCTCCATCAGACGATCCTCTTGAATTTCTTTTCCAGTTCTTTTCTGGTCATGGCGATGATCGTGGGTCTTCCGTGCGGGCAGTGATAGGGATTATCCAGCGTAAGCAGTTCGGCGATCAGTTCGTCCACCTCCTGTGCAGACAGACGGCTGTTGCCTTTTACCGCCGCCTTGCATGACATGGACGCCACTTTCTCATCGATCAGTTCCGGGGTCATTGAAGTATTGATGCCGTCCGCCAGATCATCGATCATCTCCATAAGCAGATCCTTTTTCGCAATGCCGAACAGATTATCCGGCACCGCCCTGACCGCGTATTCTTCCCCGCCGAACGGTTCGATCTCAAAACCGATGCGCGCAAACCGGTCCATATTCTCATTCAGGAGTTCCGCTTCCTGCATCGTCAGGGAAAGAATGATCGGAGGACTCAGATACTGGGATGTAAACTCCCGGTTCTTCATCCCTTTCAGTGTACGCTCATAGAGAACACGTTCATGAGCCGCATGCTGGTCAATAATATACAGACTGTCCTGGTACTGGACCAGCCAGTAAGTATCAAACACCTGGCCGATCAGCCTGTATTCCGCACGGATGTCCCGTTTCAGGAAATTCTCCTCAAAAAGATCCATCTGCTCCGCCGCATAGCGGACGCTCTCCCGTATCCTTTCCTCCTGCTTCTGAGGACGGAAAATGCCGTTCCTGTCGCTTACTTCCGCAGAAGAGGAACGGTTATGATAAGCCATGACCCGCTCCCGCATCTTGCGGATGAAATAATCTTCATTGTGCGCTTCCTGCGTCGCTGGCGGCACCGAGGCAGGGGACGCCGCCGGTCCGGATATCAGTGCAGCCGCAGTCCCGGAAGCCGTCGCCGGCTCTGCGGCAGACTTCGGCTTCAGAAGGAAGGGACTTTCTCCGGATCCGGCCCGCTTCTCCGGCGCGGAAGTTTTCGGGATCTGCACCGGATCCGGCACTTCCGCCTTCTGGATCAGTTCCGGCTCCAGCAGTCTCCGGTGAACCCCTTCAAACACCGTATTATAGACCTCCTGCTGTTTCTGAAAACGCAATTCCATCTTGGTCGGGTGGACATTTACGTCAATCTCTTCGCCGTTCACACAAAAATGCAGCACAGCAAACGGGAATTTATGCTGCATGGTAAAATCCCGGTATGCGTCTTCCAGCGCTTTTGAGATCATGGAACTTTTCACATACCGTCCATTTACAAAGAAATTTTCAAAATTCCGGTTGCCGCGTGTGATCACCGGTTTCCCGAGATAACCGCTGATCCGCAGGCCTCCTTTTTCGTAGTCGATATCCAGCAGATTCGCGGCCACGTCACGGCCGTACACCTGATAGATGACATCCTTCAGTTTCCCGCTCCCGGATGTGCGCAGCTTCTCCTGTCCATTGCTGATAAACAGAAAACTGACTTCCGGATGGGACAGGGACAGATGGATGAGCAGCTCCTGGATATGACCGGCCTCCGTGACCGCTGTCTTCAGGAACTTTCTCCTCGCCGGCACATTGTAAAAAAGCTGCCGGACAAGAAATGTCGTTCCGTTTGGTGCACCCGTCTCTTCCAGCGACACTTCTTTCCCGCCTTCGATCACATAACGGGTGCCAAGTTCGGCATCCGGCGTCTTGGTGATCAGTTCAGTCTGCGTCACAGCTGCAATGCTTGACAGTGCTTCGCCGCGGAATCCAAGAGACCGGATATGTGCAAGATCGTCCACAGACTCGATCTTACTCGTAGAATGGCGCAGGAATGCGCTTCGGACTTCATCATGTCCGATCCCGCACCCGTTGTCCATAATGCGGATCAGTGAGATCCCGCCGTCCTTTATCTCGATCGTCACAGATGTGGCTCCCGCGTCGATCGCATTTTCCACCAGTTCTTTTACGACCGAGGCCGGACGTTCGATCACTTCTCCGGCCGCGATCTTGTCGATCGTCACCTGATCCAGTACATGTATGTGCGGCATGGCCGTCTCCTTTCCATTTTTTTACAGATCTACCATCGGTTCTTCAGCTTGTTCTGGAGGCGGTAGATCGTGTTCAGCGCATCGATGGGCGTCATGTTCCCCACATCGAGATTTTTCAGCTCCTCCAGCACATCGTCATCTTTAACGGTATCGAAGAGGGACATCTGGGCGATATCCACCTCATCGTATTTTTTTACTTTCGGCTTCTTTCTGGAAACTTTATCACGTTCTGCGATCTCGCTGACCCGCGTTGTGATATCTTCATCGCTTAATTCCTCCACGATCTCTTTGGCCCGGTTGATCACAAGATCCGGAACGCCTGCCAGCTTCGCCACCTGGATGCCGTAGCTTTTGTCGGCGCCTCCCCGGACGATCTTGCGCAGGAATACAATATCGTCTCCCTTTTCCTTGACAGCAATGCAGTAATTATTTACATTATCGATCTTGCCTTCCAGTTCCGTCAGCTCATGGTAATGGGTGGCAAAGAGCGTCTTTGCTCCCAGCAGCCGGCTGTCACTGATATATTCAACCACTGCCCATGCAATGGACAGTCCATCGAACGTACTCGTTCCGCGGCCGATCTCATCCAGGATAAGCAGGCTTCTGGACGTGGCGTTTCTCAGGATATTGGCAACCTCCGTCATTTCCACCATAAATGTACTCTGTCCGGACGCAAGGTCATCAGACGCGCCGACCCTCGTAAAGATCCGGTCAGAAAGCGCGATATTGGCGCTTTTGGCGGGTACAAAGGAACCGACCTGCGCCATCAGAGCGATCAGTGCAGTCTGGCGCATATAAGTGGATTTACCGGCCATATTCGGACCGGTGATAATTGAGATCCGGTGCTTCTTATCATCCAGATATGTATCATTGGAGATAAACATGTCATTCGGGATCATCTGCTCCACCACCGGATGGCGTCCTTCCTTAATATCGATGACGCCCTTTTCATTGATCTTCGGTCTTGTGTAATTATTCCGCTCTGCCGTCAGCGCCAGGGAAGAAAATACGTCCAGCGCCGCCACCGCTTTGGCTGTCTGCTGGATCCGCTCCACCTGGGAAGCGATCCTTTCCCGCACTTCTGTGTAGATCTCATATTCCAGTGCATAGAGCTTATCTTCCGCCCCCAGGATCATATCTTCCAGTTCTTTCAGTTCGGGCGTAATGTAGCGCTCGGCATTGGCCAGCGTCTGCTTTCTCGTGTAATAATCCGGCACCATATCTTTGTAGGAATTGGTCACTTCAAGATAGTAGCCGAATACTTTGTTGTATTTGATCCTCAGATTCTTAATCCCTGTCTTCTCGCGCTCTTCATTTTCGAGTTTTGCAAGCCAGTCCTTGCCGTCGGATTTTGCCCGTCGGAGTTTATCGACTTCCTTGTTATATCCGTCCCGGATGATATTTCCTTCCTTCATGGCAATGGGCGGATCCTCGCGGATCGCGTTTGTGATCAGCGAGCAGAGATCTTCCAGAGGATCCAGATCCCCGCAGATCTCACTCAGGAGACTGCACTTCATGTCCTGCAGGATCAGACGGATCGGAGGCAGCATTTCCAGGGAAGTCCGGAAAGCAGTCAGATCCCGTGGATTGGCTGTCCCGTATGAGATCTTGGTGACGAGGCGTTCCAGGTCGTACACAGGGCCCATATATTCCCGGAGCTCCTCCCTGGAGATCGCCTGTTCCTTCAGTTCCTGCACTGCATCCAGCCTGCGCTCGATCTCTGATTTATCGATCAGGGGCTGTTCGACATATTTCCGCAGTGTACGTGCCCCCATTGCAGTTTTCGTTTTATCCAGCACCCAGAGAAGAGAGCCTCTTTTCTGCTTCTCCCGAAGCGTCTCACACAGTTCCAGATTCCGTCTGGTCGAACTGTCCAGCATCATATATCTTCCGGATGCATACGGTGTAATGTGGGTCAGATTGGACAGATCATTTTTCTGTGTCTCCAGCAGATACTGAAGAAGCGCGCCGGCGCTGATAACGCCGCAGTCATAGTCCGCCAGTCCCAGACCCGCGAAAGACGATACTTTGAAATGATCCAGAAGCTTCTGCCGGCATACCGCATCATCAAAATACCAGGCCTCCAGGGAGTAGATCGTAATACCCAGCCGGTCTTTCATACCGTTCAGATCCATACCGCTCATGTAGAAAGCTTCATTGCATATGATCTCAGACGGGGCAAAACGGAAGATCTCATCCATCAGCTTCCCGCTGTCCGTAAATTCCGTCACAAAATAATCGCCCGTAGTAATATCTGCCACAGAAACGCCGTAACGGTCCGCAATATATACGATGCACATAATGTAATTGTTTCTCGATTCATCCAGCGCCTGCGTATCCAGATTCGTCCCGGGTGTTACGATCCGGACGACCTCGCGTTTCACGATCCCTTTTGCCGTCTTCGGATCTTCCACCTGTTCACAGATTGCCACTTTATATCCTTTGGAGACCAGACGATTCAGATAACCTTCCACAGCGTGATAAGGGACGCCGCACATGGGCGCCCGCTCTTCCTGCCCGCAGTTCTTTCCTGTCAGGGTGATTTCCAGTTCCCGCGACGCGGTCAGTGCATCGTCAAAGAACATCTCGTAAAAATCGCCCAGCCTGTAAAACAGGATACAGTCCTGATACTGGGATTTTGTCTCCATATATTGTTTCATCATTGGTGTTAATTCAGCCACATCCCTACTCCTTCGTTCTGAATGCACGCCTGTCTTCTGCATGCATATCTGAGATAGATTTTCTGCGGAAGTATTATAGCATTTTTGAGAATCGACTTCAACCGCCGGATTCAGACATCCCGATCTGCCAGTTTTTCCACCTACAGCACATGAAAATGCGGATGTTTCTCCCCGTACAGGAAATGAAGCAGATACCCGCTCAGAAGGATGCCGGCCGCACACAGGCCGGAAAAAATGACCGTAAAAGGCAGACAGATCTGTCCCATGATCTGAAACGGCTGATCCGTATAATCCCATACATGCCATCCCATCAGTTTATTCACGATAATGCCTGTGATAAATTCAGCCGCTGTGACAAACAGCACGCACCATCCCACCTGTTTCCAGAGCGGAGCCTCCCATTCCGTCCATATTCCCTGCTGGGCAAAAAAGAGAAAGCAGATGCCGCCCAGCACAAACATGGACCAGTGGGAAAATCCGCGGAACAGCATTTCAAAAGAATAATAAAGGATCCCGCCCAGAGTTCCAAGAAATAAATATTCACTCAGTCGTTTCACGGCATACAGCTCCTTTTCCATTTATGGTTGCAAAAGCGCATCCACTCATAGTCTGGACTTTTTTGCCCTTTGCTATTCCCCGCGGAATTTTTTGATCTCTTCAAGACGCTCTGCCGTGCTTTTCTCTTCTCCCTCCTGGGTGGGATGATAATATACCCGGTCTTTCAGGCTGTCCGGCATACACTGCATATGTGTCAGCTTCTCATCCGTATCATGGGCATATTCATATCCTTTTCCATATCCCTGCTCTTTCATCAGTCCGGTAACCGCATTGCGGATCTGGAGGGGAACCGGTTCTGCGCGCATCGTCCGCACATCGCGCTTTGCCTCCTCGCATGCCGTGTAAAGTGCATTTGATTTTGGCGCCATGGACAGATAGACCACTGCATGGGTCAGATGGACATCGCACTCCGGCATTCCCAGGAAATGACAGGCCTGATACGCAGCCACGGCCACCTGGAGCGCCCGGCTGTCTGCCATCCCCACATCTTCACTGGCGAAACGGATCAGACGCCGCGCGATATAGAGCGGATCCTCTCCACCTTCCAGCATCCGCATCATCCAGTAGACGGCAGCATCCGGATCACTGTTGCGCATGGATTTATGGAGGGCAGAGATCAGATTATAATGCTCCTCTCCTGATTTGTCATAAAGCAGTGATTTCCGGCTGATACACTGGGCCAGTCCCTCTGTCGTAACTCTGATCCCGCCGGCGCTGATCTCTCCGTTCAGCACCGCCATTTCCAGTGTATTCAGCGCTGTTCTGGCGTCCCCGTTGGCAAATGCGGCGATGGCTCTCAGGCTTTCCGGAGAGATCTCCACATTCTGGCCGCCAAATCCGGACGGATTGTTCAGCGCATTCTGCAGGAGTTTTACCAGGTCATCCTCCTCCAACGCTTTTAATACGAATACGCGGCACCGGGACAGAAGCGCTGCATTGATCTCAAATGAAGGGTTCTCTGTCGTTGCGCCGATCAGAATGATGCTTCCTTTCTCCACGTAGGGAAGGAAGGCATCCTGCTGGGCCTTATTGAATCGGTGGATCTCGTCTACGAAGAGTACGGTCCGCATACCGACACGCCTGCTCATCTCCGCACGGTTCATCACCTCTTTGATTTCTTTGATACCACTGGTCACCGCGCTGAAATTAATAAATTCTGATCTGGTTTTTCCGGCGATAATGCTGGCCAGCGTTGTCTTTCCGACCCCTGGCGGCCCCCAGAAGATCATGGATGAGATCTGGTCGCGCTCGATCAGCTGCCGGAGGATCTTGCCCTCTCCGACCAGGTGCTGCTGACCGACAAACTCATCCAGAGAGTCGGGCCTCAGCCGGCTCGCAAGCGGAGTCATTGACTGGTTATTTCCGAATAATGTCATCTGTTCCATGGTTTTCTCCCCATCTGAGAATAAAACAGACGCGCGGCAGTGCTCTGGTTTAAGCGGCACCGCCACACGTCAGTATGTTGCATCTTATTTTTTATTCAGCTACGTCACGGATACTGAAGCTGAATCTGCCCATCTTGTCTTTTCCGAGGCATACGGCTTTGACAACATCACCGAGAGCAAGAACATCTTCTACTTTATTGACTCTCTGTTTTGCGATCTTGGAAATGTGTACAAGACCTTCCTTGCCCGGTGCGAACTCCAGGAATGCACCGAACTCTTTGATGCTCACGACCTTGCCCTCAAATACCTGTCCGGCCTCGAAATCCGTAACAATCGTGTGGATCAGCTTCGCGGCTTTATCCATGCCTTCTTTGTCTGTACCGCAGATCGATACAAATCCGTCATCCTCGATATCGATCTGCACGCCTGTCTGCTCGATAATGGCGTTGATCGTTTTGCCTCTCTGTCCAACGACATCACCGATCTTCTGCGGGTCGATCTGCATCTGGATGATCTTCGGCGCATACGGTCCGACTTCCGGTCTCGGCTCGGCGATCGCCTTGTTCATTACCTCGTCAATAATATACAGTCTTGCCTTTCTTGTAGCAGCGATAGCCTCTTCAATGATCGGTCTTGTCAGGCCGTGGATCTTAATATCCATCTGGATCGCAGTAATACCCTTATGCGTACCTGCAACCTTGAAGTCCATATCTCCGAAGAAATCCTCCAGTCCCTGGATATCAGTGAGCACCAGATAATCGTCATCTGTCTCGCCTGTCACAAGTCCGCAGGAAATACCTGCAACTGCAGCCTTGATCGGAACGCCGGCTGTCATCAGCGACATACTGGATGCGCAGACGCTGGCCTGTGAGGTGGAACCGTTGGATTCAAAGGTCTCGGATACCGTACGGATCGCATACGGGAATTCCGTCTCGCTCGGAAGCACCGGGACCAGGGCTCTCTCAGCAAGCGCGCCGTGTCCGATCTCTCGGCGTCCCGGACCTCTGGACGGTTTCGTCTCGCCTACAGAGTAGGACGGGAAATTGTAGTGGTGCATGTATCTCTTGGACGTAGCCGCCTCATCAAGGCCGTCCAGCCTCTGTGCCTCAGAAAGAGGTGCAAGCGTGGTTACCGTACAGATCTGTGTCTGTCCGCGGGTAAACATGGCGGATCCGTGCACTCTCGGGATCAGGTCAATCTCAGCGGCCAGCGGACGAATCTGGTCAATGGCACGGCCGTCCGGACGCTTGTGGTCTTTCAGGATCATCTTTCTGACCGTCTTCTTCTGGTACTGATATACCGCCTCGCCCAGCTTGTCCAGCCACTCTTCTTTATCGGCGAACGCCTCAGCCAGTTTGTCGGTCAGCACGCGGATGTTCTCTTCTCTCGTCTGTTTATCATCTGTAAATACAGCCTCTTCCATCTCTGCCGGCGGCACGATCTCCTGGATCGCGTCAAACAGCTCCCGGGGAACGGCAAAACTCTGATACTCGTGTTTCTCCTTGCCGCATTCAGCCACGATCGTATCAAAGAATGCGATCACTTTCTGGTTCAGTTCGTGAGCCGCAAAGATCGCCTCGATCATCCGTTCTTCCGGGACCTCATTGGCGCCGGCCTCGATCATGATCACTTTTTCTTTTGTAGATGCGACCGTCAGGGCAAGTTCGGAAACTTCTCTCTGAGCCGCAGTCGGATTAAATACAAACTCCCCGTCTACAAGACCAACCTGCGTGGTAGAGATCGGGCCGTCGAACGGTATATCGGAAATGCTGGTCGCAATGGATGCGCCAAGCATGGCTGTCAGCTCCGGACTGCAATCCTGATCCACAGCCATAACAAGATTTTCCAGCGTCACGTCATTTCTGTAATCCTTCGGGAAAAGCGGACGCATCGGGCGGTCGATCACACGGTCTGTCAGGATCGCATTTTCAGATGCCTTGCCCTCTCTCTTGTTGAACCCTCCCGGAATCTTTCCTACGGAATACATTCTCTCATTGTACTCCACGCTTAAGGGGAAGAAATCAATTCCCTCCCTCGGTTTATCAGATGCTGTCGCGCAGCAGAGTACGGTAGTATCGCCATAGTGCATGAGTACGGCGCCGTTCGCCTGCTTTGCAACTCTGCCGACGTCTACGCGCAGCGTTCTGCCGGCCAGTTCCATTTCATACTTCTTGTACATATTGATCTCCTTCTTGTAATTCGTTTTATACTGCGTCCAGATGTCTCCGAAACTACTGAAAAACATACTGCCGGAAAAGCCAGTATGCTTTTCAGTGGTCTCGGTTACGTATAACTGTCCGCAATCTTAAATATTATATCATACTGATATCCTTATAGCAATTATTAAATACCAGAATCACACAGAAAAACGGGGCAGATTTCTCTGCCCCGCCTCTGCATTCGCTTTTCTGACTATTTTCTCAGTCCAAGTCTTTCGATCAGTGCACGGTATCTCTCGATATCGATCTTTTTCAGATATGCAAGAAGACCTCTTCTCTGACCAACCATTTTCAGAAGACCTCTTCTGGAGTGATGATCTTTCGGATTAGCCTTGAAGTGATCTGTCAGCTCGTTGATCCTTGCTGTAAGGATAGCGATCTGTACTTCCGGAGATCCTGTATCTCCCTCTGATCTTCCATACTCTTTGATAATTGCCTGTTTCTTTTCTTTTGCGATCATTTTCGCGTCCTCCTTGTAAAAACTTTTGATAAACGCCTGACATTAAGCAACGGTCGGAGTGATCCGGTCACCGAATGCCGGCTTTTGCAACCTTGCACAGTATAGCACACGCTCTGCAGAATGTAAAGCGGTTTTTGTCTGATCAGGACAGAGTTTACCGTTCAAAATACCGCTCTCCGTACCGCATATCACGCATGACATTTTCCTTTAACTCCTCAACAGATCCGAATTTGGTCTCGGGACGTTCAAAGTCACAGAACTGCGCGGTAATCTCTTTGCCGTACGCATCTCCTTCATAACCGTATACATAGACTTCCAGAAGCCGGCGCTGCTCGTCCGTTACCGTAGGCTTGATCCCTGCATTTCCGACAGCATTGTACCAGATCCCGTCGATCCTCACCCTGCAGGCATAAACGCCGAACCGGGGCAGGATCTTATGCTCTTCCGGTTCGATATTCATAGTCGGGAAGCCGAGGGTGCGCCCCAGCTGTTTTCCATGCCGTACGACTCCGGTCAGTTCATAGGGATAACCGAGAAGCGCTTCTGCAAGTTTCACATCCCCCTGTGACAGCGCATCCTTAATATAGGTACTGCTGATCACTGTGCCCAGATAACGCTCTTTATCAATAACATCGACCGTATACCCGTATTCTTCCGAATAATCCCTCAGCATCTGCACGCTGCCCTGTCTGCCGCGGCCAAAGCTGAAATCGTTACCGACCACGATATGGGACGCGTGCAGTTTTTCATACAGGATTTCCTTTACAAAAACTTCCGCCTCTGTAGACATGAATTCATCCGTAAACGGCTGGTCGATCAGCCAGTCTACTTTCCCGTCCAGATGCTCCCTTCTTTCGCGGGATGTCATCAGCGAATCACGGCGCATGTCAAACGCACAGACTACGCTCTCACATTCTTCATCCGCATAAGAAATGATCCGTTCCACCAGTTTCTGATGGCCTCTGTGCAGGCCATCGAATTTCCCCAGCGTTACGGCTGTTTTCTTTTTTCCGTCAAAAGATCCGATCCCGGTAATTACCTTCATGCTGTCATCTCCCTGCTCTTCCTCTGTCCGGCTGATCCGGATCGTAAAACATTTTTTCCGGACGGAGCTGTTTCCCTGCCGGATGATACCGGAATATACCGACAAAACAGCCGCAACTGTCATACAGACGGAACTTCTCATTCTCTTCCGGATCCGTTTGCTTCAGATCCGTGCAATCCAGGTCCAGCGGACTGCCGTTATGCACCAGTCTGTCATATTCACGTGCAGTCCGGATTTCCCTCAGATCATCAAAGACCTGATCCGTGGGCAGCAGGATCTCCCCGATCCTTCCTTCCCGCACAAACCGTTCTGTCTCATCCAGTTTTTTTGCATCTTTCAGGCTGAATCGCCCCACGCGGGTACGCAGCAGCGACTCCATACATCCGCCGCACCCGAGTTTTTCTCCGATATCATGGCACAGCGTCCGGATGTATGTTCCCTTGGAGCACTCCACAACCATGCGGATGCGGGGCAGATCCATCTCAAGTATCCTGATCCCGCTGATCATAACTCTCCGGCTTTTCCTCTCAATCGTTTTCCCTTCCCGGGCCAGTTCATAAAGCTTCTTCCCGCCCACCTTCAGCGCGGAATACATGGGCGGAACCTGGTCATACTGTCCGACAAAAGACAGGACGCACTCCTCTGCTGTCTCCGGCGTGATCTTTCCGTCCGCTGACAGAAGCGGCCGCTCACTGAGCACCTGTCCGGTCGCATCCTGGGTATCTGTCGTTTTCCCCAGAAGAAGGACCGCTTCATAAGTCTTGTCCTTATCTGTAAGAAGATCGCAGACCTTTGTAGCCCGGCCGAGACAGACAGGGAGCACCCCCTCCGCTTCCGGATCGAGGGTGCCCGTGTGTCCGATCTTTTTCTGTCCCACGATCCCGCGCAGACGCGCCACCACATCGTGGGATGTATAACCTTTTTCCTTGTAGATATTCAGGATCCCGCTGATCATTCTTCTTCATCCTGTTCTTCAAACTTTTTAAACTGCAGCGCGATCCGGGCGGTGATATTATTGATCACATCATAGCTTGTTCCTTCCATCGTCACGCCGGCCGCACGGACATGCCCTCCGCCTCCGAAGTATCTGGCGATCTCGCTTACATCCACACGATCCCTGGATCGAAGGCTGACCTTAAATTTCTGAGGACTGACTTCGTGGAGGAAGATTGCCACTTCCACGCCCTTGGTCTGACGCAGCTGACTGACGATCCCTTCCAGATCCGCCGGTTTCGCCTGGAAGAATTCCAGGGATCTCTGACGGATCACGGAAACGATGCACCGCTTATCCATGATCATCATACTCTCAAGAAGCGCGCGGCCCAGGATCTGATTCTGGATGTACGTTTTTTCATAATATGTCTTGTCAATGATCCTGCTGTGATCGATCCCTTTGCGCATCAGCTTTGCCGCAATCTCCATCGTTTCCGGTGAAGTGCAGGAATACTGGAACACTCCGGTGTCGTGTGCGATCCCCATGTAGAGCGCCTCGGCTGCACTGCGGCTGATCTTCTCCTCATCAAGAAGTGTAAAGATCAGTTCGGATGTCGAACTGGCGTCAGGTACAATATAATTGTGATCCGCAAATGCTCCGTTACTGATATGGTGGTCAATGCAGGCTGTCTCTTCTGCCTGTTCAAAAAGAACTTTTGAGAAGCCGAGACGCTCTGCATCCCCGCAGTCCAGGCAGATAAAGAGATCATAGGCATCGTCCTGGTCCGCCTCATTTCTCACCTCGTCCGTGCCCCGGATCATACGGTACGCTTCCGGTACAGTTTCAAGATAGACATCTGTCTCCACAGCCGGGTACTGGTCTTTCAGATAGAGATACAGTCCCATACATGAACCGATGCAGTCTCCGTCCGGACGGACATGTCCGCCCAGAGCCACTCTGTGCTTTCCTCTCAGTAAGTCTTCCAATATCATTTTCATACTAATCCTCAGCTCCGTTATACGAATCCCTGTTTACTTCATCTATCTTCCTGCTGATATTCACTCCATATTCAATGGACTGGTCCGCAATAAACCGGATCTCCGGCGTATTGCGCATGTTGACTGTGCGCGCCAGTTCACGGCGGATATATCCTTCCGCGCTCTGCAGCCCTTTCAGAGTATCCTGCCGTGCCTGTTCATCGCCAAGAACGCTGATATACGCCTTGCATGTCTTCAGATCCGGAGCAACTTCCACAGCCACTACCGAAGTCATCGGCGCTACTCTCGGATCTTTTATGCCATTGTGAAGGATATTGCTCAGTTCTCTCTGCACTTCAGCGTTGATCCGTGTGTTTTTAATACTGTTTTTTCTCATTGCCGCTCCTTTATATTCATCTTTGCCAGGCTTATTTGCGCTCGATCTCAACCATCTTGTACGCTTCTACCTGGTCGCCTTCTTTAATATCGTTATAGTTTTCAAATACGAAACCGCATTCGTATCCTGATCTTACTTCCTTCACATCATCCTTGAAACGCTTCAGAGATGCAAGCGGTCCGTCGAATACGACGATTCCGTCGCGGATCAGACGACAGGAACAGTTCCGCTCAAAAATTCCATCCTGCACATAGGCGCCTGCGATCGTACCGACTCCGGATGCCTTAAATGTCTGGCGGACTTCCGCGTGTCCGAGGATCTTCTCCTCAAATACCGGATCCAGCATTCCCTTCATCGCCGCCTCAACATCCTCGATGGCATTGTAGATCACCCGGTAAAGCCGGATGTCCACGCCTTCACGTTCTGCGATATCTTTTGCTGTCGCATCCGGGCGTACATTGAAGCCGATAATGATCGCATTGGACGCGGAAGCAAGGATCACATCAGACTCATTGATAGCACCTACACCGCCATGGATCACCTTGATCACAACCTCATCATTGGAAAGCTTCAGAAGGCTCTGCTTCAGTGCTTCCACTGACCCCTGCACGTCAGCCTTCACAACGATATCCAGCTCTTTTAAGTTGCCTTCCTGGATCTGGCTGAACAGGTCGTCAAGAGACATCCTTGACTTTGTCTCATCAAGCAGCTTTACCTTGTTCTGTGCAATAAATGTTTCTGCAAAGCTTCTTGCCTCTTTCTCGTTCTCGCATCCCACAAATACTTCTCCTGCATTCGGCACTTCGTTCAGGCCGAGGATCTCTACCGGCTGGGACGGTCCGGCTTCCTTGACCCGTCTTCCACGGTCATCCATCATCGCACGCACACGGCCGTGCGCACTGCCTGCAGCAATCGCATCACCGACATGAAGCGTTCCTTTCTGTACAAGGACCGTAGCCACCGAGCCTTTTCCTTTGTCAAGTTCCGCCTCGATAACCAGGCCTCTTGCCGCACGGTTCGGGTTGGCCTTCAGTTCCATTACTTCTGCAGTGAGCAGGATCATCTCCAGCAGTTCCGGGATCCCTTCTTTGGTATGTGCAGAAACCGGTACGAAGATCGTACTTCCGCCCCAGTCTTCCGGGATCAGTTCATATTCGGTCAGCTCCTGTTTTACACGCTCGATATTTGCGCCCGGTTTATCGATCTTGTTGATCGCAACAATGATCTCAACACCTGCGGCTTTTGCGTGGTTGATCGCCTCTACAGTCTGCGGCATTACACCGTCATCAGCAGCAACCACAAGAATAGCGATATCTGTAGAGCTTGCGCCTCTCATTCGCATCGCTGTAAAAGCCTCGTGTCCCGGCGTGTCAAGGAAAGTGATTTTCTCACCGTTGATCTCCACCACATAGGCGCCGATATGCTGCGTGATGCCGCCCGCTTCACGGTCCGTGACATTCGTATGGCGGATCGCATCCAGCAGAGAGGTCTTACCGTGGTCTACATGGCCCATAACACATACGACCGGAGGCCGTTTGATCATCAGAGTTTCGTCTTCTTCGTCCTCTTTCAGAAGTTCTTCGATCACATCCACGACTTCCTCTTTTTCACAGAGCACTTCAAATTCCAGTGCGATCTCTTCCGCAGTATCATAATCGATCTCCTGGTTTACCGTATAGACTTTTCCCTGAAGGAACAGCTTCTTAATGATCACAGACGGAACGACTTTCATCTTGTCTGCAAGTTCCTGAATTGTCAGGACTTCCGGAATCGTGATCTGCTTGATCTTTTCTTCCTTCTTTTCCTGCTTCGGCTGCGGCTTTTTCACTTCAGCCGCCTGTTTCTGCTTGCGGCCTTTTCTGCCTTTTCCTTCAAATGCCTCGTCTCTGTATTCTTTCTTTTTATTATCTCTCTCTTTATCTTTCGCCTTATTTCTCTGGTTCTTCTGCTGATCCATCATAGACGCGCCCATATCTTCCCTGCGGGAATCTCTGCGGTCATTTCTTCCGCCCTGGGATCCGGCGCGCTGGTCACGTGCGCCCCTCTCTTGATGTCCGGATCGTTCACCGCCGAAAGAGCGTCCTCTGTTTGTTCTTTCATCCGCATTCTGACGTACCGGACGCTGTTCCTGTCTCGACTGTCTCTGCTCGGCGCTTCTTGCCTCTGCGTTCGGGCGATTCTCACCGGTCGGACGTGCCGGGCGCTCTCCTGCCGGACGTGCCGGACGCTCTCCTGCCGGACGTGCCGGGCGTTCTCCTGCCGGACGTACCGGACGCTCTCCCGCCGGACGTGCCGGGCGTTCTCCTGCCGGACGTGTCGGGCGCTCTCCTGTTGGACGTGCCGGGCGTTCTCCCGCCGGACGTGCCGGGCGTTCTCCTGCCGGACGTGCCGGGCGTTCTCCTGCCGGACGTGCCGGGCGCGCCTGCCTCTGCTGCGGACGCGCTCCCTGGATGCGGCTGCTGTTTTTTGAATTCTGCGGACGGATCACAAATGCAAGATTTTTCTTCTTCGGCGCCGCATTATCCTTTCCGTCAGCAGGCGCTTCCGTTTTCTCCTCCGCTTTTTTCTCTGTGTGTGCGGAAGACACTTCACTCCGGATCGCATCCGCCACACTGTCTTCCACTGTACTCATATGGTTCTTGACTTCTACATTTTTCTTCTGCAGCATCTCCACGAGTTCTTTATTATCAATTCCCAGTTCCTTAGCCAGTTCATGTACCCTCATTTTCGTCATATAAACTACCTCCTTTATGTATTCAAGACTCGCTCTGACTATTAAGCGCTCTTCGAATCCCGTCTGCAAATCCTTCGTCCAATATCACCAGAGATGCACGGAATTCTTTTCCCACTGCATGCCCTAAGGTATCTTTATCTCCGTATACATAAATTGGAACTCTGTAAAATTTACACATATCCCGAAATTTCTTCTTTGTATTGTCCGATGCGTCCGATGCGATGATCACAAGTCTGGCCCGGCCGGATTTGACTTCGCTTTCCGTCATCATCTCGCCGCCTTTGCATCTGCCGGCTTTCATCGCCAGACCGATCAGAGACAGCGCTTTGTCACGTTTATTCAATATCGGCCATCTCCTTTTCCAGTCTGTCATATACCTCTTCCGGTATCTGCTGTCTGAATGACCGCTCGAACCCCCTGGAACGGACTGCTTTGCGGAAACAGTCTGCGGACCGGCAGATATAAGCGCCGCGTCCGTTCTTTTTCCCGTCTGCATCTACGAGAAATTCACCGGTCTCCGTCTTCAGTATACGCATCAGTTCTTTCTTTGGTTTCATCTCACCGCATCCCACGCACTTTCTCATAGGGATTTTCTTTTTTACTGCCAAATAATCCTCTCCTTCAGTCAGATGTTGCTTTCATCGCTGCCGTCATCATAGCTGTCGCTGTAGTTTTCATCGTACTCGTCGTAATACTCATCCTCATACGCTTCATCATACTCATCATCATAATCTCCGGTGTAGCCTTCCTCGCTGGTAATGCCGAGCTGCTCCATATAATTTTCCGGAAGATCGCCGGCTTCGATCGCCTGTGTCTCGCTCTTGATGTCGATCTTGTATCCGGTCAGTCTTGCGGCAAGCCGGGCATTCTGCCCCTCTTTGCCGATCGCCAGTGAAAGCTGATAATCCGGAACGATCACATTGGCGATCTTTTCTTCCGGATCCGCCATAACAGAAATAACCTTGGCCGGGCTCAGCGCATTTTCGATCAGCAGCGCCGGGTTCTCATCCCAGTTGATGATATCGATCTTTTCCCCGCGGAGTTCCTGAACGACTGCGTTAACTCTGGCACCGTTCAGACCTACACATGCTCCTACCGGATCTACATTCGGATCATTGGACCATACCGCCATCTTCGTACGGGATCCCGCTTCGCGGGCAATGCTTTTAATCTCTACTGTGCCGTCACGCACCTCGGCCACCTCAGCTTCAAAAAGCCTCTTCACCAGCTCCGGGTGGGTTCTTGATACAAGGATCTTCGGTCCCCGGGGTGTGTTCTTCACTTCTACAACGTAAAGTTTAATGCGGTCCGTAGGCTTGAATACCTCGCCTTTGACCTGTTCGTTTTCTGTCAGCATGGCATCAGCTCTTCCAAGATTAATGCTGATATTCTTTCCTACATAGCGCTGGACAATACCGGTAACGATATCCTTTTCCTTCTCAAAATACTGATCAAATACAACTTTTCGTTCTTCCTCGCGGATCTTCTGAAGAATAAGATTTTTCGCATTCTGGGTTGCAATGCGTCCGAACTCTTTTGACTGTACGGGGATCTGCGCCACATCGCCGATCTGAAGCGACGGGTCGATCTTTTCCGCATCTTCCAGAGTGATCTCCATTGCCGGGTCTTCCACTTCCTCAACAACCTTCTTCTCGGCAAAAACCGAATAATCACAGGTCTCACGATCCATGATGACCTTGATATTCTCCGCGGTCCCAAAATGATTCTTGCAGGCGCTGAGCAGTGAATTTTCAATCGCGTCCATCATTACGTCCCTGCTGATGTTTTTCTCCTTTTCAAGAATTGTCAACGCTTCCATTAACTCTGTGTTCATTTCCTGTTTCCTCCTGATAATATTTAAAAATCCAGAGCCAGACGTATCAGTGCGATATCGCTGCGCTCAAAAGTCTGTTCTGTTTCGTCTTCATATGTGATCGTCACAGTACTGTCATCGTACGCTTTCAGCAGACCGACAAATTCTTTCTGGCGATTCACGGCCCTGTAAGTCCGGATCTCCACTTCCATGCCTATGCTCCTGGCAAAATCCTTTTCCTTTTTCAGCGGTCTGCCCAGTCCCGGCGAACTGACTTCAAACACATAGGTATCTTCAATATAATCTTTCTCATCCAGGATATCTGAAAATTTCCTGCTGACTGCCTCGCAGTCATCTACCGTGATCCCTCCGGGTTTATCGATATACGCCCGCAGATACCAGGTACCGCCTTCCTTCACATACTCAACATCCACAAGCTCAAACCCGAATCCACTGACTACCGGCTCTATGAGCTTTTCTGTCGTCTGTTCATATTCCTCTCTTCTGGACACTTTATACTTCCTTTCTGCAGTTACGGCTGTCGTAAAATTCTGCACCAACAAAGAAGAGTGAACTTTCGTCCACTCTTCTGCCGGATCCATTATGTAACTGTTAAGTAGTATAGCACCAGCTTATGGTAATTGCAAGGCTTTATTTTGAAAAAGGCGTTTATCCGCGGTATTTTGTGCCTGTTCCGTCGCGTTTTGCCTGTTTCAGACGGTTCAGCGTTACTTCTTTATCATCGTTATACCGGATCCTGGTCTCCGTTCCTTCTTCAAACAGCCACACATGTTCCAGTTCATCTTTCTTCTGAAGGCGGATCCCCCGGACACCCACGGCCCCTTTTTTCTTGACCGGAATCTCTGTTGCCGGAAAACGAAGGAAATAGCCGTTCTTTGTCTGCAGTACCACATTCTGACTGTCATTGACGACTTTTACTTCCACAAGCACATCTTCATCCTGGAGTTTGGTAGCTGCGATGGTGCGTTTGGTCACCTGGAATTCCGTTCCTTCTACTTTTTTAACCATTCCTCCGGATGTTGCAAACAGCAGATGCGAAAATCTCATCTGTTCCGAGTCGCAGACCATGACGATCTGCTCACTGGACGTATCATAATTGCTGATATTGTCAAGCGGCGTACCTTTATCACGGAATTTGCCGTAGGGGACATCCAGGACTTTGACCTGATGCATCTTGCCGCTGTCGGTAAAGACGCAGAGCCTTCCGGTATTCATACAGTGCACGACATACCGGTTCTCGCTGTCAGCAGCTTCCCTGTTCCTCTCATATACAGAAGTATCCACCGTTCTCGCATATCCGAAGCGATCCATCAGGAAGACGACTTCCTGTTCCTCGATCTTATTCTCTTCAAACACTGCTTCCTCTGCATTCTCGATCACAGTACGGCGCTTCCGCCCGTATTCTTTCTTGTAAGAATCCAGTTCCTCCATGATCACACCTGCCATAGAGTCGTAATTGTTCAGGATATCTTCATACCTGTCGATATTTTTCAGAGTCTGTTCATGCTCTGCACGCAGTGCCTCGATCTCCAGGCCGATCAGCCGGTACAGGCGCATCTCCAGGATCGCTGTGGCCTGCCGTTCGGTAAAACGCAGCAACGCCGCCATTTTTTTAGAAATATTCGATTTGAATTTAATATTGTCAGTAACCCCGTTTACCAGACATGCACGGGCATCTTTAACAGACTTGCTCCCGCGGAGGATCTCGATCACAAGATCGATCACATCGCACGCTTTGATCAGGCCTTCCTGCACTTCGCTCTTCTCCCGTTCTTTTGTCAGGAGCGTCTGATATTTTCTCGTAGCAAGTTCAAACTGGAAGTCCACATGATGCTCAATGATTTTTTTGAGTCCGAGCGTCTCCGGCCTGCCGTCAGCCACCGCAAGCATATTGACGCCGAATGTATCTTCGAGACGGGTCTTCTTGTAAAGCATGTTTTTCAGGTTTTCCACATCCGCCCCTCGTTTCAGTTCCAGGACGATGCGGATCCCTTCCTTGGAGGACTGATTTGAAATATCCACGATATCCGTAGTCTTTTTCGTCTCCACCAGAGAAGCCACATCATTGAGGAACTTACTGATGCCGGTGCCGATCATGGTATAGGGGATCTCGCTGATCACCAGCTGCTTCTTCCCGCCTTTCAGCTCTTCGACTTCCACTTTGCCACGGATCCTGATCTTTCCCTGGCCGGTCTCATAGATCTCAGGAAGATCGTCTTTATTGACCACGATCCCTCCCGTCGGGAAATCAGGACCTTTGATATATTTCATCAGCTGCCGGGTGCTGATGGCGTCATTTTTCATATAGGCTTTGACCGCATCGATCACTTCCGCCAGATTATGCGTGGGAATGCTCGTCGCCATGCCCACCGCGATCCCTTCCGCGCCATTGACGAGCAGATTCGGGACGCGTACCGGCAGTACGAGCGGTTCTTTTTCTGTTTCATCAAAATTGGGGCCAAAATCGATCACATTTTTGTCCAGGTCTGCCAGACACACTTCCTGCGTAAATTTCGTGAGCCTTGCCTCTGTATAACGCATGGCCGCAGCCCCGTCCCCCTCGATCGAACCAAAGTTTCCATGTCCGTCTACCAGGATCTGCCCTTTCTTGAAATCCTGAGCCATCACGACCAGCGCCTCATAAATGGAGCTGTCGCCGTGCGGATGATATTTACCCATCGTATCGCCCACGATCCTCGCGCACTTTCTGTACGGCCGGTCCCAGCGGATGCCCAGTTCATGCATATCATAGAGGGTACGCCGCTGTACAGGCTTCAGTCCGTCGCGCACATCCGGAAGAGCTCTGGATATGATAACGCTCATGGCATAATCAATATATGATTTCTTCATGAGATCGGAATATTCCGTCCTTATGATCTGTGTCTCACTGTTCATTCTCTCTCTCCTTCATCCTGTGCACTTCAGACATCCAGTTCCGCCTCTGTCGCATTTTCATAGATAAACGCGCGACGCGGCGGAACTTCAGTGCCCATGAGCATTTCCGTCACACTGGACGCCATCCTTGCATCTTCGATCTCTACCAGTTTCAGAAGCCGCCGCTCCGGATCCAGCGTCGTCTCCCAAAGCTGTTCGGCGTCCATCTCACCCAGACCTTTATACCTCTGAAGAGTAAAGGAGCCGCTGTGTGTCTTCCGGTAACGCTCCAGCGCCTTATCGTCATAGAGATATTCTTCTTCCCCGTTCTTCGGCATGGCTTTGTAAAGGGGCGGCATAGCGATATATACATGTCCTTCATAGATCAGTTCAGGCATAAACCGATAGAACAGCGTCAGGAGCAGAGTAGAAATATGCGCCCCGTCCACATCCGCATCCGCCATAATGATGATCTTGTCGTACCGGAGTTTAGAGATATCGAAATCATTACCGTAACCTTCCGAAAATCCGCATCCGAATGCATTGATCATGGTCTTGATCTCTGCATTGGCAAGGATTTTATCAATGCTTGCCTTCTCCACATTCAGGATCTTGCCGCGGATCGGCAGGATTGCCTGATAGTTCCGGTCACGCGCTGTCTTTGCCGAGCCGCCGGCAGAATCTCCCTCCACGATGAAGATCTCGCATTTCTTCGGATCCCTGCTCTCGCAGTTCGCCAGTTTCCCGTTGCTGTCAAACGAATATTTCTGTTTCGTCAGTAGATTCGTCTTTGCCTTTTCTTCGGTCTTACGGATCTTCGCGGCTTTCTCCGCACTGGAGAGCACGGTTTTCAGCGTATCCAGATTACGGTCAAAATAGCGGACGATCTCATCGCCGGCCACCTTGCTGACTGCCTTCGCCGCATCCGGATTGTCCAGCTTGGTTTTCGTCTGTCCTTCAAACCGCGGATCCGGGTGCTTGATGGAAATGATCGCAGTCATTCCATTGCGGATATCCGCACCCGTGAAATTCGCGTCCTTTTCTTTCAGGATGCCAAGCTCTCTGGCGTACTGATTCATGACTGTCGTAAATGTCGTCTTAAATCCGGTCAGATGTGTACCGCCCTCGGCATTATAAATGTTATTGCAGAATCCGAGCACGTTTTCATGGAATTCATTCACATACTGAAATGCAGCCTCCACCTCGATCCCGTCGGCTGACCCTTTGAAATAAACCGGATCGTGCAGCGTATCTTTCTTCCTGTTCAGGTCTCTGATAAAACCCAGGATCCCTTCCGGTTCATGATATTCGATATGCTCCGTCTCTTCCGGCCGTTTATCATCAAAAATAATCTTCAGTTCCGGGTTCAGGTATGCGGTTTCATGGAGACGGCTCTTCACTTCTTCCGCACGGAACCGTGTTTTCTCAAAGATCGTATCATCGGGAAGGAAATTGATCTCTGTCCCGGTCTTTTTCGTCTTTCCAATGGTTGGCAGAAGACCGTTTTCCAGTTCGATCACAGGGATCCCCTTCTCATACCGGTCGTGATGGATATATCCATCTCTGCTGATCTTCACATCCATGTATGAGGAAAGAGCGTTTACGACCGAAGAACCCACGCCGTGAAGTCCGCCGCTGGTCTTATATGCGGAGTCGTCAAATTTACCGCCGGCATGAAGTGTGGTAAACACCAGCCTGGCTGCTGATTCACCCTTCTCGTGCATTCCGACGGGCACACCCCGTCCGTTGTCTGAAACCGTTGCGGACCCGTCCTTTTCAAGGGTTACATGGATCTCTGAACAGTATCCGGCCAGATGTTCATCGACCGCATTGTCCACGATCTCATAGATCAGGTGATTCAGTCCTTTTGTGGAAACACTTCCGATATACATTCCGGGGCGTTTCCGGACAGCTTCCAGACCTTCCAGCACGGTAATACTGCCGGCATCATATGTATTGTTAACTGCCATATGCATTCTCCTTTTCGTTCATCTGCGCGTTCTGCAGTCAACTGCGCAGAACAATCCATCTGATACTATACCACAAGCTGTTGTGGTTTTCAACTTGAAATAAGTACATCATACAGCATCTCGGAAAGCGGCTCCATGGCATTCATCATCTCTTCCACTGTATTGGTCTGCGCCCCAGCCTCAACGAGGAGCGATTTCGGCATCAGATGCATATTGTAGCGGTATGCGCGCAGATAAATGTGCCGCGTGAACCCCGGATAGTTCTTTTCCGCAGCCAGCTGCATCTGCAGGGAGAACGCCAGATTATCCTGGATATACGGATTGGCAAGATAGCCGATATCACCGTTCGTCCGCGATCTGCTTAATCCGTTAAAAAACATGATCTTCGCCGTCGGCCTGCCGTTTATTTCCGTAACCAGCCGGGTCCCTTCCGCCACGCCGTCACGGTGCAGATCTATGAGCACTTCTATGGTCGGGTGATCGGCCAGGATCTTCTCCACAGCATCTCCTGCATACTCATATGCTTTGCTGCGGTCAAGTTTCCCGTCGATCATGTCATATACTCCCGTATCATGAAGCGTCATGATCCCCTTTTCATTGAGAAGCTGTGCTAGATACTCTCCCAC
Source organism: Candidatus Mediterraneibacter excrementavium (assembly GCA_019120275.1). Classification (GTDB taxonomy): domain Bacteria; phylum Bacillota; class Clostridia; order Lachnospirales; family Lachnospiraceae; genus Mediterraneibacter; species Mediterraneibacter excrementavium. The sequence continues at coordinate 38,047 of DWVL01000081.1, forward strand.
CCCCACGATGCTGTCTGCCGGATCGCCTGGAACAGAATCCGCAAATGTCTCCTGTGAATGCGTATGATAGATCAGGACTTTCGGTCCGTTCGCCGATGGATCGATCTTCATGCTCCTGTTCAGCAGATCATCCGCATTCAGCTGATCCGGTCCGATCACGGTAGAACTGTCCACTGTATAAAAACTGCCCAGGAGATACTCAAAATCACGCAGTTTTTCAATCGACAGATCAATGGTCGGAGTCTGTGCGGCGGAAGGAGCCTCTGCAGCGGATGGATCCGCTTCTCCCGCCGGAGCAGTTTTCTCATCCGCCGCATTTCCCTCGTCCGTCTGGGCCGCCAGTATTTTCTCCAGCGTGTCTTCATCTTCGAATGAAAGATCCTGACGGGCATGGTCTTCCGCATAACTTACAAGAGGAAGCCAGGCAAGCGTCCTTTCCCGCAGCCAGCTGTCCGGGTTCGTTTCCCATGCATCCCCGTTCCACGCAAGCACCGGCATATAGATCTGCTGAGCATCTTCCAGGATCCGTTTCTGAAGGCCGTATTCCCATCCTCCGGTCTCCCGCGCCGCCCCTGTAAAAATGATCAGCACAGTCAGAACAAGCGCCGCGCCCGCCATTCCTGCCTGTCTGAAGTTTGTCCGTATCATATGTTCCACGCCCGGCAGCATCCCCTTCCATGCATTCTTTTGAAATAGTATGCGCTCATCCGGGAAGCTATGCCACATACATCCGAACTGTCATGCCACCCCTGCAAACACCATATTCAGTGCTTCTGCAAGAGTCCGTCCGATCTGACGGATCATTTCATCCACATCTTTGGGCGTCACATACATTCCGTTCAGATGCGGGGCCACCAGTTCTTTTACAAACTCATATTTTTCAGCCGGATTATATGATTTCAACACATCTCCGACCCCTTTGAGAGATTCGGAAGACTCCAGCGCTGCGATAAAATTTTCCATTGTATCATTCACGATCGTAGCCGCATCCACCACTGTCGGCACACCGATCCCGATAACGGGAACACCCAGGGTCTTCTCTGTAAGACCGCTGCGGTGATTCCCAACCCCTGAACCTGGATTGATCCCGGTATCCGCGATCTGCACCGTACGGTTCAGGCGTCTGCAGCTCCGCGCCGCCAGTGCATCGACAGCGATCACCAGATCCGGATGTGTCTCGTCCACAACGCCACGGACGATTTCCGTACTCTCCATGCCGGTCTGTCCCATCACACCGGGTACGATCGCACTGACCAGATTCACATATTCCTTGTCCATGGCATATTTCCCGTATTCTCTGATGATGTGTCTGGTCACATTCAGGTGATCCGCCACACAGGGCCCCAGGGAATCCGGCGTAACGGAACGATTTCCCAGTCCTGCCACAAGGACAGACAGATCTTTTTCATTTCTTCCGGTATTTCTCCGGATCAGTTCGCGGATATGACCGCTCAGTTTTCTTGCGATATTTAAGTGTGTTTCTTCATCCGGAAGAGCCAGATCCGGCGTCTCCAGCGTCAGATAGATCCCGACCGGCTTCCCCATCGCCCGCGCCCCGTTCTCGGTACAGATTTCCACACGGGTTGTCCGGATCTCCCGCTCTTCATCATAATCTTCTTCAAGAACGACTCCCTGGATCTCCACATTATCTGACGCAAATCGTTCCCTCTCCTCAAGGGCAAGATCAGTCCGTACACTGTAATTCCTAACCATTGTTCATCCTCCAGATTTTCATTATCATATATTGATATTTTTTGTAAGATTTCGCAAAATATGTATTGACATCCCCACCTCGTTGGCATAAAATGAATGAGTATGTTCCAGCGGAGCGTCCGTGTCCGAATCCGCAGGAACACATGATCACAATTTGAAATTTCATGTCACATATGGAGGTGTACAGATTGGCTAACATTAAGTCTGCTAAGAAAAGAATTTTAGTAAACGAGACAAAGGCTGCAAGAAATAAAGCAATTAAGTCTAAAGTTAAAACTGCTGTAAAGAAAGTTGAAGCAGCGATCGCGGCAAAAGACGCTGAGGCGGCTAAAACTGCTCTTCGCGCAGCTATCGTAGAGATTTCCAAGGCAGGAACCAAAGGTGTTTACCACAAGAAGACGGTTTCCAGAAAAATCTCACGTCTGTCTAAAGCTGTAAACAGCATTGCTTAATTATATAGAACGTATATGACCACAAAAGACATCCGCACCGTCAGGCGGATGTCTTTTTTCATTTACTTCTGCTGTTCTTTTAACGACGGCCATACCGTAATCATCATAGTCACAAAGCATGCCGTCCCTCCGATCACATTTGAGACCGGTTCGGCCCAGAAGACACCGGATGTGCCGAGTCCTCCGATCATCGGAAGCAGGATCGTCAGCGGTACGACGATTATAACTTTACGGAATAATGAGAAAAATACCGCCTGCTTAGGCCGGTTCAGGGCTACATATGTAGACTGGCCAACAAACTGCAGCGCCATCATGAAAAAGCCGCAGAAATAGATCTGCATAGCCGGTATCCCTTCCGTGATCAGTTCCTGTTCTGTGGTAAAGAGATGGAGGAAAAACCTCGGCTCTACAAATACAACCACCCATACGATAAGGGAAAATCCTATCCCGGCCGCAGTGATAAAACGGATCGCTGTCCGGACTCTTCTGTAACACCCGGCGCCGTAATTATATCCCATGACCGGCTGAGCTCCTGATGTCAGTCCGTTAAGCGGCAGACTTGCGATCTCCCTGACCGAATTGATCACCGTCATGATCCCCACATAAATATCTCCCCCATACCGGGCGAGCACCGCATTGCATACGATCTGTACGGTTCCGTTCGTCACAGCCATGACAAATCCGGATGTTCCCAGAAATGTGATCTCCTTCACCAGCGACCCATTCAGCCGCATCGCCTCTCTGGTCAGTTTGAAAATTGCTTTTCTTCCCGTCAGAAACAACAGCACCCAGAGCGCCGACGCCCCCTGGGAAATAACCGTGGCGATCGCCGCTCCCTGAACCCCCATATGGAATCCGAAGATCAGGATCGGATCAAGGATGATATTCATGACCGCGCCGAGCAGGACTGTCATCATTCCCATTTTCCCAAATCCCTGTGCGTTAATGAAATTATTCATTCCCAGACTGACCATGACAAAGACAGTTCCAAGAAGATAGATCGATAAATATGCGTTCGCATACCCAAACGTGTCATTACTTGCGCCGAACAGATAAAGCACCGGTCTTTTAAAAATAAAGAACATGATCATCAGGATCACACCGGTCAGAAGCAGCATGGAAAAAGAATTACCCATCACTTTCTGCGCACGTTTGTCCTCATGGCCGCCCCGGGCGATCGAACAGAGAGGTGCTCCGCCCATGCCGAACAGATTGGCAAAGGCGGAAATGATCGTAATAACCGGCAGACAGAGACCGATCCCTGTAAGAGCCTGCGCGGAAGCATGCGGCAGATGCCCGATATAGATCCGGTCCACTACACTGTACAGTACATTGATGAGCTGCGCCAGCGTCATAGGCGCTGCCAGGCTCAGGATATGCCGTACCACGCTCCCTTTGCTGAAATCATTTCTCTCCTCTGTCATAGTACTCTCCTGCACGCAGTCCCCCTCCTTTCCTCTGATCTGCTGTCCCTCAAATCATCCCTGCTGATGACGAAACGCCCGGCAGATGTCTGCCGGGCGCTCCGCCGCTTACCTATTGTATGACGAATATTAGTTATTGATCAGTTTATCTTCATCGCTCCAGCTGTAGAGTTTTCTGATCTCTTCACCGATCTTCTCAGCCGGATGCTCGGAAGCAAGCTTTCTCATTGCACGGAAATGTGCCTGGCCGCCCGCCTCTGACATATCGAGCAGGAAGTCTTTTGCAAATGTACCGTCCTGGATATCGGAAAGGATCTTCTTCATCGCTTTCTTCGTATCCTCTGTGATGATCTTCGGTCCTGTGATGTAGTCGCCGTACTCTGCTGTATTGGAGATGGAATATCTCATTCCGGCGAATCCTGACTGATAGATCAGGTCAACGATCAGCTTCATCTCGTGGATGCACTCGAAGTATGCATTTCTCGGATCATATCCCGCCTCAACCAGCGTTTCGAATCCTGCCTGCATCAGCGCACATACGCCGCCGCAGAGAACTGCCTGCTCGCCAAAGAGGTCTGTCTCGGTCTCTGTACGGAATGTGGTCTCCAGGATGCCGGCTCTCGCTCCGCCGATGGCAAGTCCGTATGCCAGCGCCTTGTCAAGCGCTTTGCCTGTGTAATCCTGATGTACAGCCACCAGACACGGTGTTCCCTTGCCTGCCTGATACTCGCTTCTTACGGTATGGCCCGGAGCCTTCGGAGCGATCATCGTAACGTCCACATTCTTCGGAGGTACGATCTGTCCGAAATGGATATTGAATCCGTGAGCGAACATCAGCATGTTGCCCTCTTCCAGATTCGGTTCGATATCATTCTTATATAATGCAGCCTGTTTCTCATCATTGATCAGGATCATGATAATATCCGCTTTTTTAGCCGCCTCTGCGGATGTATAAACCTCAAATCCCTGTGCCTCGGCTTTCGCCCAGGATCTGCTTCCTTCGTACAGACCGATGATGACATTGCATCCGGACTCTTTCAGATTCAGCGCATGTGCGTGTCCCTGGCTGCCGTAGCCGATGATGGCGATTGTCTTTCCTTCCAGAAGTGAAAGGTTGCAATCTTCCTGATAATAAATTTTTGCTGCCATTTTGCATGCCTCCTAAATAATAAAATTATAAATATGCTACATCCTTGCTTCCTCTGGAAAGGCCGGTGATGCCGGTCCTTGCCAGTTCCAGTATCTCGTATCCTTTCAGAAGATTCAGGAATGCTTCAAGTTTGCTCTGTGTACCGGTAAGTTCAACGATCAGGGAATCCTCCTCCACGTCAACGATCTTCGCACGGAACACATCCGCCACAGAGATGATCTCGCCTCTCTGGGATGCGTCTGCGCGGAGCTTGACCATGATCAGCTCGCGGCATACAGATTCTTCGTCCTTAAGCACTTTGATCGCCACCACGTCCTCCAGCTTGCGGACCTGCTTCTCGATCTGCGAGAGGATCAGCTCGTCTCCGGAAGAAACAACGGTGATACGGGTGAATCTCGGGTCTGCCGTCATACCTGCCGTGATACTGTCAATGCTGTATCCCCGGCGGCTGAACAGTCCCGCGATCCGGCTCAGGACTCCGGGATTATTGTCTACAAGTAAGGAAAACACCTGTTTTCTCATTCTATATTACTCCTTCCCGCCAAAAAACAGATTGCACTCTGTTTTCTCTCTAATATATTATCAACACACACCTGCTTTGTCAAGACTTTTTTATCATATCATCAATGTCATAAATGTCAAATACTCTTGACATTTTCGTACAGGCTTGATATATTAAAAATGTAAAAAGAATTTTACATTTTAAAAGGAGGGATATACATGAGTACAATGACTATCTTGCTTTGGATTTTCGGAATTTTTCTCCTGGCGCTGATCGCCCTTGATGTTTTAATGATCATTTCACTTCTGAAAACAGGAGATGAAAGAAGACAGCTCATTGTCTGGAAGGCAAGTACATTTACACTTCTGATCGTTATCGGTGGCCTGATTCTTGATATTGTAGAATCCATCATCAGATCAGAAGCTATGCTCATTAATCCGTTTGTCAAACTCAGTGTCACCGCAATGGTATACTTTCTGACTCTTCTTTACTATAAAAAGAAATATGGAGACTGATATGGAAAACAAAATCCGGATCCGGCGAAAGGAATTAGGGTTATCACAGGAAGAGCTGGCAAAAAAATGCGGTGTTTCAAGACAAACGGTAAATGCCATTGAAAATAATAAGTACGATCCCACATTATCCCTTGCCTTTCATCTTGCAAGAGAACTGCGGCTCACCGTGGATGAGTTATTTATACCACCTTCTAATTAGCCAAAAATTATGCGGGGCTTATTGCCCCGCGATTTTTTCTGCCAGATCATTCAGATATACCCAGCGTTCAGTCTTTTCATCAAGAAGAGCCTGGGTCTTCTCCTGCTCCGCCATTAATTCTCTTAGTTTTACTGAATTCGTTGCGTTCGCTTCGATCTGCCGCTCTATGGATTCGAGTTTTTGTTCCAGTGCGGCGATATCATCATCGATCGTCTCATACTCCCGTTGTTCTTTATAAGTAAATTTCAGTTTTCGGGATGGCTGTTTCCATTCTTTCAATTCTCTTGTCTCTTTTGCTTTTACCGCAGAAGTATTACTTACGGAAGCTTCTGTACTCTGTGATCCGCGCTCTACTTTTGCCTTCAGATAATCCGTATACCCTCCCTCATACTGGCTCACATGCCCGTTTCCGTCCAGTTCCAGGATCCGGTCCGCCACATTATCCAGAAAATACCGGTCATGGGATACGGTGATCACGATCCCGTTAAAGGAATTCAGATAATCCTCCAGGATCGTGAGCGTGGGGATGTCCAGGTTGTTGCCCGCCTCATCGAATAGAAGGACATTGGCATTCTCCGCCAGCACGCCCAGAAGATACAGCCTGCGCTTCTCTCCTCCTGAAAGCTTGCCGATGGGCGCATACTGCATATCCGGCGTGAAAAGGAACCGCTCCAGAAGGGCAGACGCGCTGATCTTCCCGTCCGTTGTCGTAATGTACTCTGCGATATCTTTCACATAATCGATCACCCGCTGGCTGTCATCCATATGCTGTTCTTCCTGGGCAAAATAACCGATCTTAATGGTTTCTCCGATCTCCACATGGCCGGCATCCGGCTCCACCAGACCGGCGATGATCTTCAGGAGCGTAGATTTCCCGCATCCGTTCGGCCCGATGATCCCGAGGCGCTGGTTCTTCAGAACGATATAGCTGTAGTCTTCCAGGATCTTTTTCTCCCCGTAGCTTTTGCTGATGTGATGGAGTTCAATGGTCTTCTTCCCCATCCGGGTCTCCACAGATCCCAGTTCCACGGTCTGGTCCTGCACCGGGGCTTTGCCGTTCTTCAATGCTTCCAGACGTTCCAGCCTTGCCCGCTGCTTCGTCGTCCTTGCCCGGCATCCTCGTTTCGCCCACTCCAGTTCCATCCTGAGCACGCTCTGTCTCTTGCGCTCGGTGGCAAGCTCCATCTCCTCCCGGGCCGCTTTCAGCTCCAGGAAGGAGTAGCCTGCAACATGAGCACCTGCCTGCTTGAGAAGGTCCTCAGCAGCTGCAGCGGTACCACCGGTGGCAATCAAATCATCGACGATGAGAACACGATCACCTTTGTGGATGGTGTTCTTCTCGATTTCGATAGCAGCCTTACCGTACTCGAGTGTGTACTCCTGGTGGTAAACCTCAGGAGGAAGCTTGCCAGCCTTGCGGAATGGGATAAAGCCCTTGCCCAGCTTGAGGGCGAGTGGAGCACCGATCAGGAAGCCGCGAGATTCCAAACCACCAATGTAGTCGAAATCATCCAAAGACACTGGCAAAGCCTGAGCCAAAGCGTTGATGAGCAGCGCGTATGCTCGAGCGTCCGCCAAAACAGGAACGAAGTCGCGGAAAAGAATGTTCTTTGCCGGGAACCCAGGAATGGTGCGGAACAGGGAGATCAGGTAGTTACGGTCTCCTTCCGCCATCTTGTTCAAGCCCTCCAGACGAAGGCCTTTGGTAGTGAGTTCTGCGGAATCTGCCATACGGGACCTCTCCTCGTCTCACTCGTTCTTGTAATCCTCAGAAGTCAGCTTTTCGTTGGCTTCCACGGGTTCTTGCTTGCTAGCCTCGTCTGCCTGGTTTGGCTCGGTGGCGTGAGCAGCTTGCTCTTCAAGATTTTCACTGTTCTGAGAATCTTCAGCAGGAGCATCCTCATCAGCGTAGTGAGGGACGACAGGAGCCTGGCGAATGGACTGCACGCGCATGCGCAGCTTGGTACCTTCAGAGTCGATGACGACCTGATCATGAGCAATATCAGCTTCAACAACAGTTCCGATGATTCCGCCGATGGTAGCGACTTCATCACCTGGCTGAAGGTTATTGAGCCAATTCTCTTGCTCTTGCTGACGCTTACGCTGCTTACGAGTGGAAAGCCACATAAACAGGATGAGGACAGCAATAATGACAACCATAAAGAGGTTGTTCAAAAGAGCTGGGTTCACAATAGTCTCCTTTAATCACTACGCCCACCATCAGTGGGTCACTCATTCAGGGTAACGCACTAAGCAGACGCTCGCGGCTTTTCGTAACCTTCTCGCAACTTTTGCGCGACGAGCGCACTCACTGTCCGACGCGTCGTCTCCACAGTCTGCCGCACCGGCTACACCGTCTGCCACACCGGCTACACAGCGTAAGCGCGCCGTGGGCACAGCTAGAGCGCGCACAGCACAACGCACAACTAGAACAGCGGCTTCTGGCCTTGCGAAGGGTTCGGCAGCGCAACCCCCAAATGCTTCCACGCTTTCTCGGTTGCCACACGGCCTTTCGGTGTACGAATCATGAAACCTTGACGCACCAAATACGGCTCACACACCGTTTCGATAGTCTCAGCTTCCTCTCCCACCATCGACGCGAGGTTCTTAATGCCAACTGGCCTGCCTTTAAAGCGCTTTACCATTGCCTCCAAAACGGCGATATCCAAGCGGTCCAAGCCTTCCGAATCGATCTGATAGAGCTGCAAAGCCGCCTTCACCGCGCTCTCATCAATATGGTCCAGCTCATGCACCACAGCCCAATCGCGCACAC
>DWVL01000013.1 GCA_019120275.1 Candidatus Mediterraneibacter excrementavium
GTGATAAAAATAAGGCAGTTCTCCGTGTTCCATTCCCCGGATCAGTTCCGTCAGCCGCTCCAGGTACCCGCATAAATCCCTCAGTTCCTCTCTTCCGATCTTCATATCGTTTCCTCCGCCCCGGCCGGAAACACCATTACCGTATGTTAAAGTATAGCACAGCGGGGAAAGAATCCATGAGGATGACAGATATCATTGCATTTTTCTCTTGACAATCCATGAATCCCTGGTGTATATTAATGCTTGCGTATTAAAGATACTACGCAGTAAGCTGTCTTGGCGCAGTCGGTAGCGCGTCGCCTTGGTAAGGCGGAGGTCGGGGGTTCAAGTCCCCTAGACAGCTTTATTTTTTTGCCTTTTTACAGCTGATCCGAATCAAGGATGACAGTAAACGGCCCGTCATTGACAAGGCTTACTTCCATATCTGCACCAAATATCCCTGTCTGTACTTCCGGTACAGACTTTTTACATTCCCGGATCATATATTCATAGAGCGCTTCCGCCTTTTCCGGCGATCCGGCCTCGATAAAGCTTGGCCGATTCCCTTTTCTGCAGTTCGCATATAATGTAAACTGGGAAACAAGCAGAAGGCTTCCGCCCACATCCGCAAGCGACAGATTGGTCTTGCCGTTTTCGTCTTCAAATATGCGGAGTCCGATCATTTTTCTTATGAGTTTATCCGCAGTTGATTCCGTATCGCTGTCCGATACGCCGACAAGCACCAGATAACCTTTCCCGATTTTCCCCGTCACCTCATTATCAACCGTAACAGAGGCATTCTTTACACGCTGTATCACTAATCTCATGGTAATCTCCCTTTTCTTTATGTCTCTGTATTTTAATTTGTCTTATGCAGCATTTTCTCTGCTTTTCCCCGGATCCTCTGGATCGCATTGTCAATGGATTTCGGCGTCTTTTCCAGAAGTTCCGCGATCTTCCGGTAATCTGTTCCCATCAGGTGAAGATACAGGACGTGATTTTCCAGCGGACTCAGTCTTCCCTTCAGCTGCTCAATAAACGCCTCTGTATATTCCCTGCTAAAATACAGCGCTTCCGGATCTGACTCCTGCTCCGTTGTGATCGTATCGATCAGCGGGACTTTCCTGCCGTCATGCCGGATCTCGCTTTCCTCATAGAGCGATATATAGGAATTCAGCGGCAGATGCTTCTTCCTCTTTGATGCCTCAATCGCGCTGTACATCTGACGGGACACGCACAGCTGGGCAAAACTGCTGAAAGAATTCCCCGCAGACGGATCGTAATCCCGCACCGCTTTGATCAGTCCGATCATGCCTTCCTGGATCAGATCTTCCGTCTCACCGCCGAACAGATACATTGCCCTCGCCTTTTTTCTGACCACAGGCTTATACTTATCCATCAGATAATCCATGATTTCTGCATTGCCGCTTCTCAGTTCACTGATCAGCTGTTCATCCGTCATGGAACTGTATTTTTTCATCCCTCTTCACCTGCCCGTCGTTCTCCTGGCTTCAATCCGTTATTTCCTTATCCTCTGCCTGACGATCTCATAGGCCAGCACGCCGCCTGCCACAGACGCGTTGAGCGATGTGATCTCTCCCCGCATCGGAACAGATGCGATATAATCGCACTTTTCTTTTACAAGTCTGCTCACGCCCTGCCCCTCACTTCCGACCACCAGTCCGATCGGTCCGGTAAGATTCAGGTCATACATCTGTTCCCCGTCCATATCCGCACACACGAACCAGAGGCCTTTTTCCTTCAGTTCATCAATGGTTTTCGCCAGATTTGTCACTTTGGCGACCGGCGTATAATTCAGCGCCCCCGCCGAAGCCTTGGCGACTGTTGCGGTAAGTCCGGACGCTCTTCGCTTCGGGATGATCACCCCGTGCGCGCCTGCCGTATTTGCCGTACGGATAATGGCGCCCAGGTTGTGCGGATCCTCGATCCCGTCCAGCAGGATCAGGAACGGATCTTCCCCTTTCTTCGCCGCAGCTTCCAGCATATCCTCGACTTCCGCATAGGAATAGGCCGCTGCCCAGGCGATCACGCCCTGGTGCCGTCCGGTCTCGCTGAGCTGATTCAGGCGTTCTTTTTCCACGAAGTTCAGGACCGCGCCGTGTTTCTTTGCCTCACGCACGATCGTACGGACCGGCCCGTCCTGACACCCGTCAAGCACAAACACCTTGTCAATGGTCCTTCCTGCCCGGAAAGCCTCGATCACGGCATTACGCCCCTCGATCACCAGTGTATGTTCTTTTTCTGCTGCCTGCATATTATCTGTCCTTATCTGATCCTTCATCCGGATTTCCTCCTGATCCTCTGTGTTCCATGCTTTCCAGGCCGACCGTGACCAGTTCCGTCAGCCGCTCATAAGCGCCGCAGAGATACAGGTACCCAAGCAGCGCTTCGAATCCCGTAGCTCTCCGGTAATCCGTGATCGACTGGTTCTTCGCCGGCGACACGCTGCGCGCATTCCTGCCCCTGCGGTAAACCGCGTGTTCCTCCTCGCTCAGCCGCTCCTGGATGCTGCGCATCATATAAGACTGTGCCGATGCCTGCACATATCTGCTGGTTTCTTCATGGAGCTTGTGGACCTGCCGGTTTCCCTTTCCGGTTATCAGCAGCTTTATGATCAGGTCAAACACGCAGTCCCCGATATACGCAAGCACCAGCGGAGAACTCGTCTTCGGATCGATGCTCTGCATGCCGGGGATCGTTTTCATATAATGTTCCAGTCCGTAATCTACGCTTTTTTCCATTTTACTCCTTCTCGTGTATCCTCAAGGATGATGCCCTTTGCCAGAAGTTCATCCCTGATCTGGTCTGCAAGCGCGAAATTCTTATCTTTTCTCGCTGCCTGTCGTTTTTCGATCAGCTCCTCGATCTCCTCATCGAGCATTTCTTCCTTTTTCTCAATGATGATGCCCAGCACATCCGTCAGGCTCTGAAGTCTTCCATACAGGCTGTCCAGATACTCCTTTGTACGCGTGCCGTCCGCAGTCGTATTGATGTATTTTACCAGCTCAAATACTGCTGCGATGGCATCGGCCGTGTTGAAATCATCGTCCATAGCGCGTTCAAAACTGTCTGCATACTCCTGCGTCTTCCCATACAGATCTTTCTCCTCTTCGGTCATTGACTCTGCAGATGCGCTGCCAGCCAGGAATTTCAGGTTGTCCGCAGCCGTAAGGATGCGCTCCAGTCCGTTTTTCGCCGCCTCCATCAATTCCGCGCTGAAGTTGAGCGGACTTCTGTAATGGGCGCTGAGCATGAAGAAACGGAGAACCTGCAGGTCATATTTCTCGCTGATCTCACGCACGGTAAAGAAATTTCCCAGCGATTTGGACATCTTGCGGTTATCAATGTTCAGGAATCCGTTATGCATCCAGTAGCGGGCGAATTCCTTTCCGTTGGCCGCCTCGCTCTGGGCGATCTCATTTTCATGATGCGGGAAGATCAGATCCTCGCCGCCGGCATGGATGTCGATCTGCTCGCCCAGATATTTTTTGGACATCTCCGAACACTCGATATGCCATCCCGGACGTCCCTCGCTCCACGGAGACTCCCATGCAGGCTCGCCTTCTTTCTTCGGCTTCCACAGTACGAAATCCAGCGGGTCTTCCTTCTCATCCTCGCCGGTCACAAGAAGGGTGCGCCCGCCGGACTGAAGGTCGTCCAGATTCTTGTGGGAAAGCTTGCCGTAATCTTTGAATTTGCGGGTGCGGTAGTAGACCGTTCCGTTCTTCTCATAGGCATAACCTTTCTCGATCAGCGTCCGGATCATATCCACCATCCCGCAGATCTCTTCTGTTGCAAGCGGATTCTTCGTCGCCGGCTTGATGTTCATGGCGTCCATGTCTTTTTTGCATTCTTCGATGTACCGTTTGGAGATCACCTCCGCAGTCGTGCCTTCCTCAATCGCCTTTTTTATGATCTTATCATCCACATCCGTGAAATTCGATACGAAATTCACATCATATCCTTTATATTCAAAGTATCTGCGCACCGTGTCAAATACGATCATGGGACGGGCGTTGCCGATGTGGATCAGGTTGTAAACGGTAGGTCCGCATACATACATCTTCACCTTCCCGGCCTCTAAAGGCTCAAACTCTTCTTTTCTCTTCGACATTGTATTATAAATCTTCATCTTCTTCTCCTTTCTTTTCGATGCATCTCATCTCTTTCATCAGGCTCTTCAGCCTGCTGTGGAGACGGACATTTTCATCATGCAGTCGCCGGATGTCTTCCAGCACCGGATCAGGCAGATGCACCTGGTCCATATCGTACCTCGGGATCTTCTTATTGTCCATGCGGACAATGCGCCCCGGAACACCAACCACCGTACAGTTAGGCGGAACTTCCTCAAGCACGACCGATCCTGCTCCGATCTTGGAATTTTCCCCGATCGTAAAGGATCCGAGGATCTTGGCGCCGGCGCTGACCATAACGTTATCCTCGAGGGTCGGGTGACGTTTGCCCTGTTCCTTGCCGGTTCCGCCCAGCGTCACCCCCTGGTACAGGGTCACATTGTTGCCGATGACGGTTGTCTCGCCGATGATCACGCCGCTGCCGTGATCGATGAACAGTCCCCTGCCGATCGTCGCGCCCGGATGGATCTCGATCCCGGTCTTGCGCGCTCCCCGCTGGGAGATCCACCTTGCCCAGAAGTAATGCCCTCTGAGATACAGTTTATGCGCCAGCCGGTATCTGAGGATCACGCGGAAGCTCGGATAAAGGAATACTTCCATATTTGATTTGATCGCGGGATCCCGCTCGCGTATGACCTGTATCTCCTCTTTGATATATGATATGATACCCATTTATGTTCTCCTCAGGCTGTCTGTAGTTTATACAATCTCATTTAAAAAAATTCTTGTCAGTTTCGTGATCTTTTCAAGTTCCAGTGCCAGGCGGTCTGTGACCATGACCCCTTCCTCTTCTGCGGTCTCTGCGATGCTTTTCCTGCCGAAAAGATATTCTGTAAGCGCATCGACGGGCAGAACACCCTCTGAATCTTCCGTCTCGCAGACATGAATCTTTGTCTCGCCTGCTTCACTGGTGATCCGCCAGACCCGGCTGTTACCCCGGATCAGCGGGTCGATCACGGCAAAACTGCAGTTCACCTCCGCTTCCTCGGGCACAATCATTGCCTTCAGCAGTTCTTCCAGCCGGACGATCCTCGCCATGATCACCGGTTTCTGCCCGCTCCTCTCACTGTCGCCGCATGCATAGACATCGGCCTCCCGGTCTGTCCCGTTTGCTCCTCCCCTGTACGGCAGGCTTCTGAGAAGTTCCTGCACCGAGCAGCGATAGGCTGCTTCATAGCCTGGCAGATACAATGGTTCACGGATCTCCAGCCCCGCTTCCGCAGCATAGGCATACATTCCCCTGATCTCCCCATCCTGACGGATCAGGCGCACACCGCCCTTCTCGCTCTGCTGCTCCATGATCATGGTCTGATAATATGCCGCATCCCGGACCGCACACACCTGCCATTGTCCGGAAAAATACGCATTAAAAAACCGGGCCATCTCTTCCGCATCCCAGAGCGCCGCATCGCTGAACACACAGTTTTGCGGACAGGACTGAGTTTCGTCACAGCTGCTTTCCATCCGGATCTTTCCGATATTCTGTTCATAGATAAAGCGGAAATCATACGGTGAATAGATCGCTTCAGCTGCAGGCATCAGAAACGTAAACGGTATTTTTTCCGCATACATCTCATTCAGCGATGCCCTCAGCAGTCCGCCCATATATCCGCGGCCGCGGTACTCTTCTTTCGTTGCCACAGCGATGATGTATGCACTCGGCAGTTCAGACGCTTCCACCTTCAGCACGTATGGATTCAGCTGGAGCATGGAACAGATCCGCCCATCCTCCTCCACTACATAGATCTCATTATCTCTGGTCTTTATATAATAGTAATAATCAAGAAAAGCCTTTGTGTCATCCGCAAAGACTTCCTCCCAGAGCGGCCTGGTACTTCCGTGTTCGCTCTGTTCCAGTTTACGAAGAATCATGCCTGCGGCGCCCCTTTCAGATTTCATCCAGCAGGCAGACTGCCTGGGCGGATATTCCCTCGCCTTTTCCGGTAAAGCCAAGTCCTTCCTCAGTCGTGGCTTTCACGCTTATCTTCTCCGGATCCGTTCCCAGGGCCCGCGCGATATTTTCCCTCATCTGATCAATATGCGGGCGCATCTTCGGTTTCTGGGCAATGATCGTCGCATCGATATTACCGATCTGATATTGATGCTCTTCCAGAAGCCGGCCCACATGTTCCAGAAGCCGGATACTGGATATACCCTCGTATTCCGGGTCTGTATCCGGAAAATGACTGCCAATGTCGCCAAGTGCAGCTGCTCCGAGCAGTGCATCCATAATCGCGTGCAGGAGAACATCCGCGTCAGAATGGCCGAGAAGCCCTTTCTCACACGGGATATCCACGCCGCCGATGATCAGTTTCCTTCCGGCTGAGAGCCGGTGAACATCATACCCCATACCTATACGCATATCTATTTCTCCTCATAATCATTTTCAAGTTCTTCCGCCGTCTCCGTCTCTGAGGCAGGACTTTCATTTTTTTCTGCTTCCGGTGTTTCCTCCGGAGCCGCAAGTTCAACCGGCTGTACTCCACTCCCGCGTCCGGGCGCTTCCGGCGCTTCCGGCTCATCCGCATCCTCTGCAGAAGCCTCCTCAGCATTTGTCCCGTCCGGTCTGCGCAGATCATATAATACCTTCAGGCTGTGCCCCACACATACGGCGCCGACGATCACAAAAACAACAGCGATCGCACTCATTAGGATCATATTGCTCGGCCTTTCGTTATACATCTGCCAGAGCAGGCTGCATCCCAGATATACAAGCCATCCGCCAAGCACGATGCGGAACGCGCATCTTGATTTATCATTCATGTCTTCATCCTCCGTAACCATTCTGTGGACTATTCTATCATAACTTGAAATGTAATTCCAGTTCAATAGAATTGAACATTGAAAAAAGCCCGTAAAAACGGGCTTCTGCAAGTAGCGGAAACTGGATTTGAACCAGCGACACCACGGGTATGAACCGTGTGCTCTAGCCAACTGAGCTATTCCGCCATATTAAATTATTTATGGGGCCTATAGGGCTCGAACCTATGACCCTCTGCTTGTAAGGCAGATGCTCTCCCAGCTGAGCTAAGACCCCATATCATGCGGGTTCCGGTTTCTTTCCCGCAACCCGCTTTGCTATTATACTATCAACATCTGACAGATGTCAACTGTTTTTTTACATTTTATTTAAAATATTTCACACCCGACTCGAAGATCTTCAGATCCTGCTCTCCGTAGATGTTCACAGCTACTGAAGTGTCGCGGCGTTCGGAGTGCGCCATCTTGCCCAGGATCCTTCCGTCCGGGCTGGTGATGCCCTCGATCGCGCTGTAGGATCCGTTGATGTTCCACTCTTCATCCATGGAGCTTATGCCTTCTGGATCACAGTACTGGGTTGCGACCTGTCCGTTCTCAAAGAGTCGTCTGATCCACTCCTCATTTGCAACGAAGCGTCCTTCTCCGTGTGATGCCGGGTTGGTATATACGCCGCCCAGTTTCGCTTCCTGAAGCCACGGAGACTTATTGGATACAACTTTCGTATAGACCATTTTTGAGATATGACGTCCGATGGTGTTGTACGTCAGTGTCGGTGAATCTGCGGTCTGTCCGGTGATCTCGCCGTACGGAACCAGTCCCAGTTTGATCAGAGCCTGGAATCCGTTGCAGATGCCGAGCGCAAGGCCGTCGCGCTCGTTCAGGAGCTTCTCCACCGCCTCTTTGATCTTCGCATTCTGGAATGCGGTCGCGAAGAACTTGGCTGAACCGTCCGGCTCGTCTCCGGCGCTGAATCCGCCCGGGAACATGATCATCTGAGCCTGGCTGATGGCCTTCTCAAATTCTTCCACGGATGAACGGATATCCTCTGCATCCAGGTTGCGGAACACTTTCGTAATGACACGTGCGCCGGCGCGCTCGAATGCCTTTCTGCTGTCATATTCGCAGTTGGTTCCCGGGAATACCGGGATAAATACAGTCGGCTGTCCGATCTTATGGCTGCAGATATGGATGTCAGAAGCTTTATACGGTTCATTGTCCACCGTCTGCGCCCTGCTCTCTTCGGATTTCGTTGCAAACACTTTCTCAAGTGTGCCGGTCCATGCCTGAAGCGCCTCTTCCATGCTGATCTGCGTATCTGCATATTCGAAGCCGTCACGGTCTGTTACCTCGCCGATCACCGTGTAGGAGATCTGCAGATTGCCCACCTGTCCGTCTGAAACTTCTGCGATGATATCGCCGAATGCCGGTGCGAAGAGATCCCTCGGATCCATGCTGTGCTCCAGCTTCACGCCCATCTTATTGCCGAATGCCATGCGGCTGACCGCAGCGATCACGCCGTGACGGTCTGGTACATAAGCGGACACGATGCGTCCGGCACGGATGTCTTCCGTGAATTTTGCATACTGTTCCATGACCATATCGTACTTCGGCAGGTCATACTCATCTTTTTCAATGCGGAGCCATACAAGCTTATTGCCCGCTTTCTTCAGCTCCGGCGTAATGATCTCATTGTCATGGGCCATATCCACGGCAAAGGATACCAGGGTCGGCGGCACGTCGATATCCTGGAAGGTTCCGGACATACTGTCCTTTCCGCCGATGGACGGCAGGCCGTAGCCGATCTGTGCGGCGTATGCGCCGAGCAGGGCGGCGAAAGGCTGGCTCCAGCGCTTCGGATCTTCAGTCATCCTGCGGAAATATTCCTGGAATGTGAACCGGATGCCGTGGAAGTCTCCGCCTGCAGCCACGATCTTGGCAATGGATTCCGTTACGGCATACACCGCGCCGTGATACGGGCTCCAGCTTGACAGATAGGGGTCAAAACCGTAGCTCATCATGGAGACGCTGTCCGTCTTTCCGTTAAGGACCGGAACTTTTGCAACCATAGCCTGGGTCTCTGTGAGCTGGTATTTTCCGCCGTGAGGCATGAATACGGATCCGGCGCCGATGGAGCCGTCGAACATCTCCACAAGACCTTTCTGGGAGCACACATTCAGGTCGCCCAGCGTGTTCAGCCATGCATCTTTTACATTGTTGATCTCGGCTCTCCGGAACAGGGTATCCGCATGGGCCGGGATCTCCACTTCCACATCCGTCTCCTGGTGCGCGCCGTTTGTATTGAGGAACGCTCTGGAGAGATTTACGATCTCTTTTCCCCGCCAGATCAGGACAAGCCTCGGCTCTTCCGTGACAACGGCAACTTTTGTCGCCTCCAGGTTTTCCTCTGCGGCATAAGCCATGAACTGATCCACATCTTTCGGATCTACAACAACCGCCATACGCTCCTGGGATTCTGAGATGGCGATCTCTGTTCCGTCAAGGCCGGCATATTTCTTCGGGACTTTATCCAGTTCAATGCGGAGTCCGTCCGCAAGCTCGCCGATGGCTACAGACACACCGCCCGCACCGAAGTCGTTGCACTTCTTGATCAGGCAGCTTACTTCCTCGCGGCGGAACAGTCGCTGGATCTTACGCTCTGTCGGCGGATTACCCTTCTGCACTTCCGCGCCGCACGTCTCGATCGATTCAACTGTGTGGACTTTGGAAGAACCGGTTGCGCCGCCGCAGCCGTCGCGTCCGGTCCGGCCGCCGAGCAGGATGATGATATCGCCCGGGTCCGAATTCTCACGGATCACGGCGCGTCTCGGAGCCGCGCCCAGTACAGCGCCGATCTCCATACGTTTTGCCACATAGTCGGGGTGATAGATCTCTTTTACAAGGCCTGTTGCAAGACCGATCTGGTTGCCGTAGGAGCTGTATCCGTGAGCCGCCTCGCGCACCAGCTTCTTCTGGGGCAGCTTGCCCTTTAACGTATCTTTCACAGACACGGTGGGATCTGCAGCACCGGTCACACGCATGGCCTGATATACATAGGTCCGTCCCGAAAGGGGATCGCGGATCGCACCGCCCAGGCAGGTTGCCGCGCCACCGAAAGGCTCGATCTCTGTAGGATGGTTGTGGGTCTCATTCTTGAAATTGATGAGCCACTCCTCTTCCACGCCGTCCACTTTGATCGGTACGACAATGCTGCAGGCGTTGATCTCATCGGATTCTTCCTGGTCCTGAAGTTTGCCCTCTCTTTTCAGCCGGCGCATCGCCATGAGCGCCAGATCCATCAGGCAGACAAACTTGTCCTCCCTGCCGGCGAAGATCTCGCTGTGGTCTTTCAGATATTCACGGTAGGTGTCCTCGATGGGCTGACGGTAATCGCCGTCATCAAATTTTACATTTTTAAGCTCTGTAGAGAATGTTGTATGGCGGCAGTGATCCGACCAGTACGTATCAAGCACGCGGATCTCTGTCATCGTCGGGTCACGGTCCTCTTCACCCTTGTAATAATTCTGGATATGAAGAAAATCCTTGAATGTCATGGCGAGGCCGAGAGAATCATAGAGTTCTTTCAGTTCCTCCTCCGGCATGTCCTTGAATCCGTCAAACACGGCGATATCGGCCGGATCGTCAAATACCGTTACAAGGGTGTCCGGTTTCCCCTCTGCCGCTTCTCTGGAATCGACCGGGTTGATGCAGTGCTCTTTGATGGCCTCGAATTCCGCATCGGAAATGCTGCCTTCGATTACATAGGTGGTCGCCATCCGAACGACCGGCGCTTCATCCTCATTGATAAAACGAATGCACTGCTCCGCAGAATCCGCTCTCTGGTCGAACTGTCCGGGAAGATATTCCACGGAAAAACTGCGGCTTCCCTCATCCGCAGGGAAATTTTCCTTATAAAGGATATCCACCGGCGGCTCTGCAAACACGCCGCTGCATGCCTTCTCAAATGTTTCATCAGAAATATTCTCCACATCATAACGGATCAGCACCCGGACGCCTGTGACGTCCATGATCCCGAGATAACGTCTGATCTCATGGCGGAGCGCTTTGGCCGCAACAGCATAATCCGGTTTCTTTTCAACGTATACTCGCTTTACACCGCTCATATTTGTTCTCCTTTTCATTCATAGTCATAAGTGTGTGTCCTTAAGCATCTGTCTGTATCGTACCATAATTCACATCATTAGTACAATTAATATAATTAAAGTTAGTTATAAGCCATACTAATTTCTTTTCTTCTTCATGATCCGGGGGATGAAACTGAGGACCAGAAGCACGGCGAGCAGCCCGGCAAATATACATCCGATCCGCACGACAAAATCAAAAAACAGTCCTTCCGGCAGCATCCGGATCATGTAATCTTCCGCCGGGTCAAAGATCCACAGGTCATTGTCAAAAAAGATGTGATGGAATTTAACAAACACGGTATTAAAATCAACCGCACATGCGATCCCCAGGAACAGAAGCGCGGCCGCTGTAACGGCAAGCGCCGCCTGATAGCCGGCCGGTATCACTTTCTTCAGATCCGCTTTTGTAAAGATAAGCAGCAGGACGCAGAGGACTGCGATCACCAGCGCCCCGGTCCGGATGTTCAAGCCGCCGATGAACAGATCCCGGACTTCACCCATATGAAACCGGTCCTGCTCATTGAAGAAATCCTGCTCCCGGCCGTCCACCGTGGTGATGACGGACAGGGTGTCCCCCTCTCCTCTCAGATAGGCCATCATCTGCCGGGTCACATCCATCGCGTCATCCATCGTCATATCAAGGTCTGACAGCACGTCGTATTTTTCATACTCCTGCCTGTAAACATCAAAATCCGCGTACATCGCGATTTCAAAACTTGTGATCAGAAGCGCGGCGATCAGGGCAACCCCCAGGATCAGTCCGGCTCCATAATGTACGATTTTCCTGCTTTTCATAGGATCTTCAGGTCCTTTCTTAATAGTATTGTAATTATCTTCTGTATAGCTTATAATAAACCCAGTATTTATTAGGAGGTCTAATAATGATCGATATAAATTACGAACTTTACAAGGTATTTTACCACGTAGCTTCCACCCTGAACTTTTCCGAAGCTTCAAAACAGCTTTTCATTTCCCAGTCCGCCGTAAGCCAGTCGATCAAGACACTGGAGCGGAAACTGGACCAGACCCTCTTTATCCGCAGCACGAAGAAAGTCCAGCTCACACCGGAGGGTGAGATCCTCATGCGCCATATCGAGCCGGCCATGAACCTGATTCAGAAGGGCGAGGCCCAGCTCCTCGACGCCTCCTCCACCGGGGGCCAGATCCGGATCGGCGCCAGCGACACCATCTGCCGCTATTTCCTGATCCCTTATCTGGAGCGTTTCCATAAAGCATTCCCCGGCGCCCACATTAAAGTCGTCAACCAGACTTCCATGAAATGCGCGGAGCTGCTGCGGAACGGCCTTGTCGACCTGATCGTCGTGAACTATCCGAACAGTTACCTTGATTCCGCCGCTTCTGTCTTAAGGATCCGGAAGTTCCACGATGCATTTGTGGCCGGGACTCCGTTTACGGAACTGAAAGACCGGACGGTTACATTTTCGGAACTGCTCCACTACCCGATCCTTATGCTGGACAAAAACAGCACAACGAATGAATTCCTGCACCAGGTATTCCAGCAGCATCAGCTGGATCTTGTCCCGGAGATCGAGCTGACCAGCAACGACCTGCTGCTTGACCTGGCCCGGATCGGCCTGGGCATCGCCTTTGTCCCGGATTACTGCATCCGTGACAACAGCGAAGACCTCTTTGTGCTGAAGACGAAGGAAGAGCTTCCCGCCCGCGAACTGGCCGTGGCCTACAATGAACATCTTCCGCTCACACGCGCTTCGGCAGAATTCCTCAGCTATTTCCAGAACGATTCAATCTGATCTTTCAGGGTGGACGCGGTACAGATCCGGCAGTCCGCCCATTCTCTCGGGAAGATCTCCCGGTACCGGCTGCCCGAGAAACGGGAGTCAAGGAGCAGGACGATCCCCCGGTCCGTCTCTGTCCGGATCACTCTTCCCGCCGACTGGAGCACTTTGTTCATGCCCGGATAGAGGTAGGCATACGAAAATCCGTCCATTCCCCTGGCTTCAAAATATCCTTTTATGATCTCCCGGTCCGTACACACCTGGGGCAGGCCGGTCCCGACCACGACCGCCCCGATGAGCCGGTCATCCGTGAGATCGATCCCCTCGGAGAACACGCCGCCCATCACGCAGAATGCAGCCAGCGGCCTCTCCCGCTCCTGTTCAAATTCCGCAAGGAAATCTTCCTTTTCATGTTCCCGCATATTCTGGGACTGTACGATCAGATCCACATCCGACCCCATATCGAGAAAAGCCTCATATACATTTTCAAGGAACCGGTAGGACGGGAAAAAGATCATATAATTCCCCTTCTTCCCGCTGACCGCCATGTGGATATATCCTGCGATCCGCCGGTACATCCCCTCATCGCGCATGGTATACCGGGTCGTCACGTCCGCCCCCTG
This sequence comes from Candidatus Mediterraneibacter excrementavium, assembly GCA_019120275.1. Lineage (GTDB taxonomy): Bacteria > Bacillota > Clostridia > Lachnospirales > Lachnospiraceae > Mediterraneibacter > Mediterraneibacter excrementavium. The sequence goes on from DWVL01000013.1 coordinate 13,416, forward strand.
TATCAGGAGCATATTCTCCCGCGGGAACGGGGACTGTGCGTAGATCGCATAGTCATCTTTCTCAACGGAAAGAAGGCTCTTGTAGTAATGGATCGGAAGCAGCGTAGCTGAGAAGAAGACCGTACCCGAACCATATTCCAGATAGTTCTGGAGATTTGCCGCCGGATTGACACAGAACAGCCTTACCTTAAAGCGCCCGTTCTCCTCCAGTTCGGAATAGATCACATAGTTTTCATCCATCTCATCATGGATATTGACAAAGGACCGCACCTGAAAATACAGGTTCAGGATCTTCTCCCTCAGTTCTTCATCGACCGGCTCTTCCATGACCCGCTCCATTTCCGTCAGCAGATTCATCAGTTTGAGTGCAATGTGCGACACGCTGCCCAGGATCTGGTAATCTTCACATTCCCGCTTCAGCTCCAGGAACAGCTTATTGACGTCCCCAAGCCGTCTTGCCAGCTTTCCGTCCAGGATCCGGACTTCTTTCCTCAGTTCCAGGAAATCCTCCTTATACAGCGCCGCGCTGTACATCTCCCGCCCGCGTTCCACCAGATTGTGGGCCTCATCGATGAGGAATATATAATTCCCGCTGCCGCCCTCTGAGAAAAACCGTTTCAGATGGGCATTCGGATCAAACACATAATTGTAATCACAGATCACGGCATCGACCCAGGTGGATATATCCAGCGACAGTTCAAAGGGGCAGACCCGGAATCTCTCCGCCTGCGCCTCGATGACCGACCGGCTGATCTCGTCCCCGCTCATGAGCATGTCATAGACCGCGTCGTTTACCCGGTCAAAATGGCCTTTTGCGTAGGGACAGGCATCCGGATTACATACCGCTTCATCACAGAAGCAGATCTTCTCCTTTGCCGTAAGGGTGATCACCTTCATCTGGAGCCCCTGCTCCTGCATCGTCCGGAAGGCCTGCTCTGCGGCAGTCCTTGCAATGGTCTTGGCAGTCAGGTAAAAGATTTTTTCACCCAGTCCCCCGCCCACAGCCTTAACTGCCGGGAACACAGTGGAGATAGTCTTTCCGACACCGGTGGGCGCCTGGATGAAAAGCTTCTTTTTCCGAAGGATCGTGCGGTACACAGCAGCCGCCACATCCTTCTGCCCGGTCCGGTAGGGAAAGGGGAATTCACAGGCCCGGATCGAGGCGTCCCGCTTCTTCTCCCATTCGATCTGGAACCGGGCCCATTTTTCATACTGTCCGGTCAGATCCCCAAACCATTGTCCAAGTTCTTCCAGGGTGTATTCTTCTGTAAATCTCCTGATCTCCTCTGTGTCAAGATGACAGTAGGTCATCTGCACTTTGATCCTTTTCAGGCCGTTCTGCACCGCATAGATGTACGCATAACATTTCGCCTGTGCGAGATGCACCGGAATCGGCTTTTCGATCCGGTCCAGTTCCCGGAGCACGCCTTTGATCTCATCGATCAGGACTTCTTTTTCTTTCTCTGTTTCATGGATAATGACTCCGTCCGCCCGGCCTTCCACCTGGATCGTGAATCCGTCACAGAACACCTGTATCTTCATCGGAACTTCTGCGTGATAATCCGATCCCATGCTCCGCTGGATCTTCCGGTGGAGGCGGCCGCCCATGAGCATCGCTTCCCGCTCCATCCCGCCGGATGTCCGGTTGTCAATATCCCCGCTTCTCAGAATAAATTCCACAAGATTTCTGACTGAGACGCGGATCATCTTTTCATTTTCTGTTTCCACTAACTGTTCACCATCTGAATACAATCATAAAATACAGCAGACCGGGGTTCAACCTCTGTCTGCTGTATGAAAATGACATATATTGAATCTGATTTCCAATTCAATCCTACTCGCACTGTCTGATCCGGTTTCTCAACGGAAGCACCATGGACGGGGATACGGACAGTTCGTCCAGTCCCATCTTCAGGAACTCTTCCGTAAGCTCCAGATCTGCGCCGAGCTCGCCACAGATGCCGATCCATGCGCCTTCCGCGTGGGCGCTTTCGGCCGCCATCTGGATCATCCGCAGTACGGCCGGATGATGCGGATCATAGAACTCATCGAGTTTGGAATTCTGCCGGTCGATGGCCAGTGTATACTGGGTCAGATCATTCGTTCCGACGCTGAAGAAATCAACTTCCTTCGCCAGTTCGCGGCTGACCATAACAGACGCCGGCGTCTCGATCATGATGCCCAACTCCACATCCTCTTTATACGGGATGCCTTCGCTCTTGAGTTCCTCTTTCACCTCGGCAATGATCTCCTTGATCTTCCTCACCTCATTCACAGAGATGATCATCGGAAACATTATGGAAATATTTCCGAATACCGCCGCACGGTAGAGGGCGCGAAGCTGTGTCTTGAAGATCTCCGGCCTGGTCAGACAGATCCGGATCGCGCGGTAACCAAGCGCCGGGTTCTCCTCTTTATCAAGTCCGAAATAATCCACCTGCTTGTCCGCTCCAATATCAAGGGTACGGATGATAACCTTTTTGCCGGCCATACTCTCCGCCACTTTCTTATATACAGCGAACTGCTGCTCTTCCGTCGGGAAATCTGAATTCTCAAGATAGAGGAATTCGCTCCGGAAGAGTCCGATGCCACCGGCATCATTTTTAAGTACGGCGCCAAGATCGGACACATTGCCGATATTGGCGTAAACATTGATCTTCTGTCCGCTCTTTGTGACATTTTCCTTGCCTTTAAGCTGCTCCAGAAGGGCTCTCTGCTCCAGGTCCTTCGCCCGTTTCTCCTGCATCGCATTCATCGTCTCTTCATCCGGCTCGATGTACAGCGTGCCGGTAAATCCATCGATGATCGCGTCTTTCCCATTGTATTCTGCTTTCAGGTCCTCTCCCAGGCCGATCACGGCCGGGATATTCATGGTGCGGGCCAGGATTGCGGTGTGGGAATTGGATGATCCGTACATGGTCGCGAAGCCAAGCACCTTGCTCTTGTCGAGCTGCACCGTCTCGCTGGGCGCCAGATCGTCCGCCGCGATGATGCACGGCTCGTTCATTTCCTTAATCCCTGTATCCGCACCGCTCAGGATATTGAGGACGCGCTCGGACACATCTTTCACATCCGCCGCACGGCCCTGCATATATGCATCATCCATTGCAGAGAACATCGCCGCAAAGTTGTCCGCCGTTGTAGCGACCGCATACTCTGCATTGACTTCCTGGGTGCGGATGATATTTTCTATAGACTCAAGATAGTCAAGATCCTCCAGCATCATCTGATGGATCTCGAAAATCATGGCATTAGCTTCGCCCACATCTTCCAGGGCCTTTTCATAAAGTCCTTTCAGCTGCTCCACCGCCGTGTCTTTGGCATCCTGAAACCGCTTCCATTCTGCGTCCACATCATCGACGTGTTCTCTCTTGATCACCTTGTCATTTCTCTGGTAGAAAAGGATCTTGCCGATCGATACACCGCCGAATACACTTTTACCGCTTATCGTAATCATGATCTGTCAAATCTCCTTACTGATACGACTTATAAATTCTCTTTGAAGAATGTCTCCAGTTCCGCTGCTGCTGTATCTTCATCTGCACCATCTACTGTGATCGTAACTTCCTCGCCCGTCTTCACGCCGAGTCCCATAACACCGAAGATCCTCTTTGCGTCTGCGCTCTTCTCACCTTTTGCGATCTTAACAGATGACTGATAGCCTGCCGCCTGTTTTACAAGGATTCCTGCCGGTCTTGCATGGATTCCCTCCGGGTCTGTGATCACATATTTGAACTCTTTCATTCCTAAGTTCCTCCTTTAATTGTCATTCACCAAATAGTATATAACACATGACGTGAATTTTCAATTATTAAAAGGAAGAAGTCAGTTGAAAAGTGGTGTGGACAGATACCGTTCTCCGGTATCCGGCAGCAGCACCGCAATGATCTTTCCCTCATTTTCTTCTTTTGCCGCTTCCGTCAGTGCGGCGTGAAGCGCAGCCCCTGAAGTAATTCCGGTCAGAATGCCCTCCCTGGCAGCCAGAAGCTTCGCCGCTGCATACGCCTCTTCCTCAGTCACGCGGCTGACCGCATCATAAACCCCTGTATCCAGTATATCCGGTATGAATCCTGCACCGATCCCCTGCAATCCGTGCGGTCCCGGACTGCCTCCGGAAAGAACGGGCGATTTTGCCGGTTCCACAACAATGATCTTCACTTCCGGTTTTTTCTCTTTCAGATACTTTCCGACGCCGGTAACCGTACCGCCGGTTCCCGCGCCTGCGATAAATATATCTACTTCCCCGTCCGTATCTTCCCAGATCTCCGGTCCGGTCGTCCGGTAATGGGCATCCAGATTCGCCGGATTCACAAACTGCCCGAGGATGACTGCATTGTCCATCTCCTTCTCCAGTTCAGCGGCCTTTTCTATCGCGCCCTTCATGCCCTTCGCACCCTCCGTCAGCACGATCTGCGCGCCGTATCCGAGCAGGAGCTTACGTCGCTCAATGCTCATGGTTTCCGGCATGACGAAGATGGTCTTATATCCTCTCGATGCCGCGACAGACGCAAGGCCGATCCCCGTATTGCCGCTGGTCGGCTCGATGAGCGTCGCGCCCGGCCGGATCCGCCCCTTCTTCTCCGCATCTTCGATCATACTCAGCGCCGCCCGGTCTTTCACACTTCCGGCCGGATTGAAATATTCCAGCTTCACCAGTACTTTTGCCTTCAGATTTTTTTCTTTTTCCAGATTTTTTACTTCCATCAGGGGAGTCCTGCCGATCAGTTGTGTTACATTATCATATATTTTCATATAGTTATCCGCCTTTCCACTGTATATTTGTTTTTTTCTCTTTTATTTTAGACAGAAAGTCGAAAGATTACAACTACCGGTAAACTTTTGTTTATTTTTACGATATCGACAAGAATCGCGTTGACTTTAATTGTTAAACATGCTACACTGAGGCAGTATTGGATCCGGAAAGGACCATACAGCAACTTATTTATTTAATCTTAATGGAGGGTAACACAATGACAGGTACAGTTAAGTGGTTTAACAACCAGAAGGGCTATGGATTCATCTCCGATTCTGAGGGCAACGATATCTTCGTACACTACTCAGGACTTGTTATGGATGGATTCAAGACACTGGAGGAAGGCCAGGCTGTCGAATTCGAAGTGACAGAAGGCGCGAAAGGACCGCAGGCAACAAACGTCGTAAAACTTTAATCAGATTTTTATGTACCTTTTAATATATAACCGACTAGATTTATATTAAAAAGCATTACAGAAAAACAGATTAAAAAAGCAAACGCCCGTCAGCCGGAAGACTGATACGGGCGTTTCTTTATTGCATTTTTTCTGATCAGATCTTAATGTTCGATACATAGGCCTCCGGCGCTTCCCATACGTCGAATCCGCTGCCTCTTAAAATATCCACAACCCTTGCCGGGTCGTCGCATTTCAGGACAGCCGACGCATCCACACCGTTCGCGAAGGCGTACATATACTCGATATTGACCTCACCTTCCACGATCTGATGCATGGCGCGGCTTAAGGAGCCGGTCTCGTGCGGCACGCGCAGCGCCACCACATCGGTGAGCATGGCGGTGATGCCGTTTTCTTTGAGCACCGCCTTTCCTTTGTTCGGATCCGATACGATCATACGGAGCATGCCGTACTCCGTCGTATCCGCCAGGCTTAACGCCACGATGTTCACATCATTCCCCGCAAGAACAGAAAGCACCTCGTCGAGCCGTCCTTCGCGGTTCTCAAGAAATACAGATAACTGCTGAATCGTAATTCCCATAACATCTACCTCCTGTCTTACAGACCTCTGTTGTCGATCACGCGGACAGCCTTGCCCTCGCTTCTCTGGATCGTCTTCGGCTCTACCAGTTTCACGCGCACGGATACGCCCAGCGCCTGTTTGAGCACGGCCCCGATCTTGTTTCTCAGGGCGTCCAGTTTACGGATCTCATCCGAAAATACCCGTTCATCCACTTCCACCATAACGGTCAGGACATCCATGTTGTTCTCCCGGTCAACGATCATCATGTAGTGCGGTGCGACCACGCCGCCCATGGAAAGAAGGGCGGTCTCAACCTGGGTCGGGAATACATTGACGCCGCGGATGACTTTCATATCGTCAGTTCTGCCGGTGAACTTGGAGATCCTCGGAAGGGTCCTGCCGCATGCGCACGGGCTGTGGTCAATGCTGGTCAGGTCTTTCGTACGGTAGCGGAGAAGCGGCATCGCTTCTTTCGCAAGGGTGGTGAATACAAGCTCTCCTGTCTCGCCGTCCGCACATTTCTCGTGAGTCGCCGGATTAAGAACTTCCGGATAGAAATAATCCACATGTACATGAAGCCCCGCCTTGTGGATGCAGTCCTGAGCCACGCCCGGCCCGGTAATCTCGCACAGGCCGTAGATGTCGAAGCAGTTGATGTTCAGGATGCTTTCGATCTTCTTGCGCATCTCCTCCGTCCAGGGTTCTGCGCCGTGGATCCCGGCTTTCAGTTTCATATGGTCTACGAGACCCGCCTCCTGGATGGACTCCGCCAGATAGAGGGCATAGGACGGCGTACATGCAAATGCGGTCGCGCCCAGGTCCTCCATAACCATCATCTGACGCTTCGTGTTGCCGGCGGACATGGGGATCGCCGTGGCGCCCAGCGCCTTCGCGCCGTAATCCAGGCCCATTCCTCCGGTGAACAGTCCGTATCCGTAACATACATGGATGATATCGTCTTTCGTAAGCCCGGCCATGGTCAGGTTCCGCGCCACACACTCGCCCCACACGTCCACGTCCTTCTGTGAGTAAGGCGCGATGGTCAGTTTGCCGGTCGTTCCGGATGTACCCTGCACACGGGCCACGTCACTCATGGGGATGGCAAGAAGGCCGAAAGGATAATTATCCCGCAGGTCTTCCTTTGTGGTAAACGGAAGCTTCTCAATGTCTTCTATGGATCGGATATCCCCCGGCTCCACGCCTCTCTGCTGCATTTTTTTACGGTAGAAAGGCACATTTTCATAGACTCTTTTTACCACATCTACCAGTCTCTCGCTCTGCAGGGCCGCCATCTCGTCCCTGCTCATACACTCGATCTTCGGATCACGGATGCGCTCCACCCAGTTCTCCAGTGCTACTCCAGCCATTTGTTTCTTCTCCTTTAAATCAATGTATTATAATTCATCTTCCTCAATGAGCTTTACATTCGCCGCTCTGAGTACATTTTCCGCTTTCTCATAGTCATCTGTGCTAAATACCATGACCGGAGCTTTTCCTTCGCGGATCACAAAAGAGTAGATGTAATTGACATTGATCTCGCCGTCGGCAAGGATTGAAAGCATCTGGTTTAAGTTGCCCTTCTCATCTTTCAGTTCCGCCCCGATCACCTCGCTGATCCGGGTGACGAAGCCTTCCTTCGTCAGACTTTCCTTCGCCTGTACGGGATCATCTACCACAAGGCGCATAATGCCGAATTCCGGCGTGTCAAATGTAGAGATCGCCCTGATATTCACATGCGCCTCATTGAGCACGGAAGTTACATTCATCATGCTGCCCGGCTGATTTTCCACAAAAACGGATATCTGCCTGATCATTGTTATCACCGCCTTTCCCTGTTTGATTTTATAAGCTATTTCAGATTATATCCCACGTCAAACGCTTTTTTATTGATCTCGATGGTCTTCGGCGGAACAGTCTTCTCGATCACCTCATACCACTGTTCTTTCGTGAAGTCCATGTGCTGCGCCGCAACGCCGAGCACGATCAGGTTGAACACCTTCGGGTTGCCCAGCTTCCGGGACTCTTCCGTTGCATCCACTTTATATACTTTATAGTCCTTTTCCAGATCCTCAAGGATGTGTTCCGGGTACTGCGCGTTTCCGATCACAACCGGCATCGGATCGATCCGCCAGTCATTGACAACCAGTGCGCCGTCTTTTTTAAGGAAATGCGCGTACCGGAGCGCTTCCAGGCGTTCGAATGCGATGATGACGTCCGCCTGTCCTTCTTCCACGATCGGCTCCGCCACTTTGTCGCCGTAGCGCACGAATGTCACTACGCTTCCGCCGCGCTGCGCCATACCGTGCACTTCGGAAAGCTTTACGTCATAGCCTGCCGCGATGGTAAGTCCGCCGAGGATCCGGCTGGTGAGCAGGGTTCCCTGTCCGCCAACGCCGACGATCATAATATTCTTTACTGCCATCTTACTCACCCTCCCTTACAAGCTCTATTGCGTCGAATTTACACAGGTCTTTGCAGAGCCCGCATCCGGTGCACATCGTATCGTCGATGCGGACCGTGCCGTCCGGATTCTTCGTCATGGCCGGACATCCCGGCTTCATGCATGCACCGCATTTCTTACATTTATCCGCATGGGCCGTATAAAGCGGCTTCTTTCTCTTGTCAAGAAGAACGCACGGCGTCTTTGTGATGATCACTGAGATCTCATCCTTCGCCACTTCTTCTTTGATCGTTTTCTCAAGGAGCGGCAGGTCAAAGGCATTGATCTCATATACATTTTTGATCCCCATGGCTTTGCAGATGCCCGGGATGCTGATCGCATAGGTGGGATCGCCCTGCAGCGTCTTTCCGGTCGCCGCATGGTCCTGATGTCCGGTCATGCCGGTGGTGGAGTTGTCCAGGATGATCACGGTGCCGGTTGCTTTGTTATAAACCATGTTCATCAGGGAGTTCACGCCGGTATGCATGAATGTGGAATCTCCGATCACAGCCACCCAGTTCTTGATATAGTCTTTGCCTTTTGCCTTCTCCATACCGTGCAGGGTGGAGATACTGGAGCCCATACACATGGTCGTATCGATCACGCTCAGCGGCGCGACCGCTCCGAGGGTATAGCATCCGATATCGCCCGCCGCATGCATTTTCAGCCGGTTCAGCGTGTAGAATACACTGCGGTGCGGACATCCCGGACAGAGGATCGGCGGTCTTCCCGGCGCAGCCGCCGGTTCCTTGATATCAAGATCCTCTTTGAGGATCGCTTTTCTCAGCATATTTGCGCTGTACTCGCCCTGAACGGTCAGGATCTCCTTGCCGATACACCTGATGCCCCAGGATTTCACCTGCTCCTCGATCACCGGATCCAGTTCTTCCACGATATATAATGTCTCAACTTTGGATGCGAAATCTTCGATCATCTTCCTCGGAAGCGGATTGACCATTCCAAGCTTCAGCACAGACGCCTCCGGCATGGCCTCTTTCACATACTGATACGGGATACCGCTTGTGATAACGCCGATCTTCGTGTCATTCATTTCCACACGGTTGATGGGCAGGGTATTCGCCGCTTCTGCAAGCTCCAGGTTGCGTTTCTCGATCTCCACATGACGGAGCTTCGCATTGCCCGGCATCATAACATTTTTCTGGATGTTTTTCACGTAGGGCTTATCTTCCGGGGTCACACGCTCCTGAAGCTCCACCAGTCCCTGGGAATGGGCAAGACGGGTCGTGGTGCGGAAGATGAACGGACGGTCAAACTGCTCGCTCAGCTCGAAAGCCGCTTTAAAGTAATCTTTCGCCTCCGCACTGTCAGACGGCTCGATCACCGGGATCTGCGCCGCTCTCGCCACCATTCTTGTATCCTGCTCGTTCTGGGAGCTGTAAAGTCCCGGATCATCGGCAACAACGATCACAAGTCCGCCGTTGACGCCCATGTAGGATACGGAATACAGCGGATCCGCTGCTACATTCAGTCCCACATGCTTCATGCAGGCCATGGCGCGCACACCGGAAAGGCTTGCTCCGACCGCTACTTCTGTGGCCACCTTCTCATTCGGCGCCCACTCCTCATATACATCATCCCGGTACTGCACCAGGTATTCGCTGATCTCCGTACTCGGAGTTCCCGGGTATGCGGAAGACACTTTCACTCCCGCTTCATATGCTCCGCGGGCAATAGCTTCATTGCCCAGCATGATCACTTTGTCTGCCATATCATAAACCATCCTTTCGTAAATCTGTCACCCGTTTTGCCTTACCCTCAAAACGCTTCAGGGAATTGGGCGCCACCAGACGGATCTGGGTCGCCAGTCCGAGCTGCGCCTTCAGAGCCTTCTTGATCCGTGCCTCCAGCTCGCTCAGTTTGCCGTAGCTGTCAAGCAGACGGTCATCGATCAGTTCAACGGTGATCGTCATGACATCCAGCCGGTTCTTGCGCTCTACAAGGATCTCATAGTGCGGGCCGATCTCTTCGATCTTGAGGAGTACTTCCTCGATCTGTGTCGGGAATACATTCACGCCCCGGATCACGAGCATGTCGTCCGCCCGGCCGGAAATATTCTCCATCCGGCAGGTCGTACGGCCGCATTTGCATGGTTCATACATCAGACGGGTCAGATCGCCCGTGCGGTATCTTATAAGGGGAAGGGCCTCTTTGCCCAGACAGGTCACAACAAGCTCGCCCAGTTCGCCCGGCGGGAGCACTTCCTCGGTCTCCGGATCAATGACTTCCGGGATGAACCAGTCTTCATTGATGTGCATGCCGCACAGCTCGCTGCACTCTCCTGCCACGCCCGGGCCGCACAGTTCGCTCATTCCATAGTTCTGGGTACAGAAGAACTGCTCGCCCCAGACTTTATGCATCTCGTCGCGCATGGGTTCCGTCATACCCTCGCCGCCGAAGAGTCCGATATGAAGCTTCAGATCTTTCTGCGGATCAATCCCCCGGTTCCGGATCTCCTCGCCCAGATGCAGGGCGTAGGACGGCGTCGCCACCAGAAGGGTCACGCCCATATCCTGAAGGAACATGATCTGCTTGTTCGTATTTCCCGAAGACATGGGGATCACGGATGCACCGACCTTCTCCAGTCCTCCGTGGAGTCCGAGGGCTCCTGTAAATGTCCCGTATCCGAATGAGATCTGCGCCACATCCTCCGCTGATGCACCGCCCATGCAGGCGATGCGCGCCACGTTATTGAGCCACATATCCAGATCATTCCTCGTATATCCGACAACCGTCGGCTTTCCTGTCGTTCCTGAACTTGCGTGATAACGCACGATCTCTTTCTTATCCACTGCAAAAAGCCCGTCCGGGTAGTTGTCCCGGAAATCAGCCTTATATGTAAACGGCAGCCTTCTCAGGTCATCCAGCGAACGGATGTCCTCAGGCTTAACCTTCGCCGCGTCCATCTTGTCGCGGTAGGGTTTCACTCTGTCATAAATATAGCGGACCGTACCCTTCAGCTTCGCGTACTGGATCGCTTCGATCTCGTCTCTTGGCAGAGTCTCTTCCTTTGCCCATATCATCGTATGCGCCCTCCTTTGATTAAACATATGCCTTTGGATAGTATAACACAATACTTTGCCGATTTAAAGTGGAAAATTCACAATTCCGCATACGCGGATCACAAATCTCAAACCGGACAGGTTTAAAAATAGAGATAGCATCCGTGTACAAGTAACAATACGTTCCTTGTACATGGATGCTACGGTTAGAAAATAACATTTTTGTGTTTTATCCGTATTTTTAAGGAGCCTGTACGGTTACTATAAAGAAATCTTGTATTTCGTCTGTATAA
>DWVL01000082.1 GCA_019120275.1 Candidatus Mediterraneibacter excrementavium
AGCCGCAGCCAGGTGGGCAACCGCATCTGCTTTTCTGTCGTCCACTGCATATCGGAGGCCTGACATATTACAGAAATTTAGGAATCCCGTTTAAACAAATGTAGGTTCAAAATTACAGGGTTGTCGCACATTTCAGGTTAACTTCTCTTTAATTTATACACATATTATACTCCGCTTATGTCCTTTTTACAACTGCATATTTTTCCAGCCCTTCCTGCGCCGGTTTCTTTTTTCTAATATCGTGCATTTTTTCATATAGTATGCTATCATAGTTGTTATCGGAGCATGACTTCCGCCGCACAGGATTGTCATTTGGCGGAAGCTCAAATACATACGAAGGAGTTTTGCTGTTTATGAAAATGAATGAACTGAAGCTTGTCTATTTCAGTCCGACAGGCGCAACAAGAAAAGCAGTCATGGAAACCGCACGCAATATTGATCTGAAATCTGTATCTTTCGATTTTTCTGTTTATAAGGAGAAGAAACCGACACTGAAATTCGCACACAATGACTTCGCGCTCTTCGGGATCCCGGTATACTATGGCCGCGTACCCGCACTTTTCATGGAATATCTCCAGAATATTTCCGGCGACAATACGCCGGCCGCACTGATTGCCACATACGGCTGCCGCGAATATGACGATGCGCTCCTGGAACTCAAAACCGAACTGGAAACCCGTGGATTCAAAGTAATCGGTGCTGCCGCATTCCCGTCCGAACATTCCATTGTGCCGATGATCGGCGCCAGAAGGCCAAACAAATCTGATCTGAAGACAATCGGAGAATTCGGGATCGAACTGAACCGCCGCCTCAGAAAAGAAGAGGATTTCAGCAATATCACCATCCAGGTCCCCGGCAGTACGCCTTATAAAAAATACGGAAAGAACGTCCTCTTCCCGAAGGCGGACAATAATATGTGCACGCTCTGCGCATCCTGTGCCAAAGTCTGTCCCACCGGCGCGATCCCGGTAAAAGAGCCGAACAAGACCGATACGAAAAAATGCATCGGATGCATGAAATGCGTGCAGATATGTAAGCAGCATGCAAGGAGCGTTAATTCACTCAAAATGAAAGTTGTGGAAAGCAAACTTAAAAAAGCATGCAGAAGCGATAAAGAAGCGGAGATCTTCCTGTAAGACAGCTTCCTGAAATCACCTAAAGGATTTACGGTTTAAAAATAGCATTTATATATTTAGTCCGTATTTTTAGAATCTCAATACGGTTAATATAAAGAAATTGACTATTTCATCGGTATGATTTAGTAAGTCAATACGGATCTATTTTACAATTTCTGTATACCATCCGTAATTTTCAAGTTGATATACGGACTAAATGTTCGTCTTAGGTAAATGAACCGTAAAAATTTGTCTAGTATACGGACCAAATTTATATTTTATAAATTTGATCCGTATTTTTAATACATTTTATACGGACGAAAATCAAGCTTTTAGGATTATAGCGGTATTTCACTCCCTGCGCCGGAGCAGGTCATATTCCGCCGGCACTTCCGAAAGATCCACCCACAGCACCTGCTTTGAGTGGGGTGCGCTCTCCTGTTCTCCGCCCTCTTCATTCAGGATCCGGATCACCTGCGCCTCGACATTTCTTCCGTCCGGCTTCATGATCTCGATCACCTCTCCGACAGAGAATTTATTTCTCTGCTCGATCCGGCACAGACCGTCTCTGACTTCATTCACAATCCCGAGATACGTATATTCTTTGTTATAAGTATTGCTGTCGTAAATCTGTGTATTTTCATCCGGCTTTCCGAAGAAGAAGCCTGTTGTAAACTGACGGTAGGTGCAGTTGGATATCTGATCCAGATACCAGGGCATATTCTTTCTGTACAGTTCCGGATCCTTCTGATAATCATCAATGGCTTTCCGGTAGGTGCGGGCCACTGTCGCCACATAGAGCGCAGTCTTCATCCGGCCTTCGATCTTGAAACTGTCAATACCGGCATCGATCAGTTCCGGGATGTATCCGATCATACAGAGATCTTTTGAATTAAAAATATAGGTGCCCCGCTCATTTTCGTAGACCGGCATATATTCCCCCGGCCTGGTCTCTTCCACTACCGCGTATTTCCACCGACACGGATGCGTGCATGCACCGCGGTTAGCGTCACGGCCGGTAAAATAATTGCTCAGGAGGCACCGGCCGGAATAGGAAATGCACATTGCCCCGTGGACAAATGTCTCGATTTCCAGATCATCCGGGATATGGGCGCGGATCTCTTTAATTTCTTTCAGCGAAAGTTCACGGGCGGAGACGACACGGCTGGCTCCCTGGCGATACCAGAAATGATAGGTGCCGTAATTTGTATTATTTGCCTGTGTACTGATATGGCGGTCGATCTCCGGGCAGACTTCTTTTGCGATATCGAACACGCCCGGATCCGCAATGATCAGCGCATCCGGTCGGATTTCTTTCAGTTCTTCAAAATATTCCCGCACGCCCGGCAGATCCTCATTATGAGCCAGGATATTTGCCGTAACATAGACTTTCACGCCCCGCTCATGGGCAAAGCGGATCCCTTCTTTCATCTCCTCCATGGAGAAATTTTTCGCTTTGGCGCGAAGGCCGAAAGCCTCGCCGCCGATATAGACCGCATCAGCGCCGAATATGACTGCTGTTTTCAATACTTCCAGGCTGCTGGCCGGGATCAGTAATTCCGGATGTCTGCTCATTGTTCTGTTTCCTTTTCATCTTTTTTTACACTCACTGCCACACCATCCCCCAGAGGTATAACAGATGTTTCCAGTTTCTCATGGTGCTTCAGTTCATAGAGATATTCCCGCATCCTGGCGTGGATCGTACGATTCCGCCGCTCCACCGCAAACCGGGATTCGATCACATCCCCGTCCTGCATTACATTATCCGACACCAGACATCCGCCCGGCGGAAGCAGACGCATGATCTCCGGCAGGAAGTGGATATACTGTCCTTTCGCCGCATCCATAAAGATAAAATCATAGGACCCTTCAAGCGTCTTCAGCACCTCAGCGGCATCGCCTTCGATCAGGGTGATCCTGTTCTCTTTTCCGGCACGCCGGAAATTATTCCGCGCAACAGGGATCCGCTTCTCGTAGTTTTCGATGGTAGTGATCCGGCTTCCGGCAGGGATATATTCGCTCATCAGCAGTGCTGAAAATCCGACCGCCGTTCCAACTTCCAGAATATTTGCCGGCTTTTTCAACAGGAGCAGGACTTTAAGGAAACTCTGCATTTCTCTTCGTATGATGGGTACGTCGTCCGCACGTGCTTCCCGTTCGATCGTCTCCAGAAGTTCGCTGTTTTTCGTATCCAGTGAATTGATAAATGTCACGATCCGTTCATCTACGATCATCCCTCACTGCCCCTTTCTTCCTCATGCATCTGTCAATCTTCTCTTTACCGACACAGGTGCACAGAGAATCCCCTGTGCACCTGCATTTATAATGCCTTTATACATCCACATCCATAATGATCGGAATGACCATCGGACGTCTTTTGGTCTTCTTCCAGATATAGTCGTTCATCGCATCACGGATCACCATCTTGATCTTATTCCAGTCCGTATGCCGGCTGCCCAGACATTTGTCAAGAGCATCAGACACTGCATGTCTTGCATCCTCCATCAGCTGCTCCGACTCCCTCACATACACAAATCCTCTGGATACGATATCCGGTCCTGCAAGCAGGCGGTTCGTGCGGCGCTCGAGCGTGAGCACCACGATTATGATCCCGTCTTCCGCCAGATGCTGACGGTCACGCAGTACGATATTGCCCACATCGCCTACGCCAAGGCCGTCAACAAGCACGGCGCCGGTGTGTACCTTATCCGCCACCTTCGCAGACTCTTCATCCAGTTCCAGTACATCGCCGGACTGGATAATAAAGATATTCTCTTTCGGGATCCCAAGGCTTTTCGCCACTTCAGCATTCGCTTTCAGATGACGGTACTCGCCGTGTACAGGGATCGCATATTTCGGTTTTACCAGAGAATAGATCAGTTTCAGTTCTTCCTGGCAGGCATGTCCGGATACATGAGTATCCTGGAAGATCACTTCCGCTCCTTTTGCAGACAGTTCATTGATCACACGGGAAACAGATTTCTCATTCCCCGGGATCGGGTTGGAACTGAAGATGATCGTATCATTTGGCTGGATCGTAACTTTCCGATGCACATCCGCCGCCATCCTGGACAGGGCAGCCATGGACTCTCCCTGGCTTCCGGTCGTGATCAGGACCATCTTCTCCGGCGGATAGTTCCTCATCTCATCGATCTCGATCAGTGTATTATCCGGCACATTCAGATATCCCAGTTCGGAAGCCGTAGAAATGATATTGACCATGCTCCGGCCTTCCACGACAACTTTCCTGCCATATTTGTATGCAGAGTTAATGATCTGCTGCACACGGTCCACATTGGATGCGAACGTAGCAATGATCAGACGCGTATTCTGATGTTCCGCGAAAATGTGGTCAAATGTAATACCCACTGTACGCTCTGACTGTGTAAATCCGCGGCGCTCCGCATTCGTACTGTCTGACATCAGCGCGAGCACGCCCTTCTTCCCGATCTCAGCAAAACGCTGAAGATCGATGGCGTCGCCGAATACCGGTGTGTAATCCACTTTAAAGTCGCCTGTATGCACGACAACACCCGCCGGCGAATAGATCGCAAGCGCAGACGCATCCTGGATGCTGTGATTCGTCTTGATAAATTCGATCCGGAACTGTCCCAGATTAATAGACTGTCCGTGCTGAACAACCTTGCGCCGTGTGCTCCTCAGCAGGTTATGCTCTTTCAGTTTGTTTTCAATAATTCCCATTGTCAGTTTTGTTGTATAAATGGGAAGATTGATTTCTTTGAGTACATAGGGCAGCGCCCCGATATGGTCTTCATGACCATGGGTGATGACAAACCCTTTCAGTTTGGACAGATTGTCTTTCAGGTATGTTACATCCGGGATCACAAGATCAATCCCCAGCATATCATCCTCCGGGAATGCCAGTCCGCAGTCTACAACAACAATACTGTCTTCATACTCAAAGGCAGTAATATTCATTCCGATCTGCTCCAGACCTCCCAGCGGAATGATCCGTAGTTTTCCTTTCTTTTCTTTTTTCAAACAGCAAACACCTCCATTGATTTTTTATTTCGTTCACATTACTTCCGGGCACAAAAAAGGACAGCAGCCTTCAGAACTGCCATAGATAAAATACACCTGTTATTTCTGCGCCTTCGCACAATCCCGGCACAACCCGTAGAACTTCACTTCGTGATCCAGTACATGAAACCCTGTCGTCTTCTCGATATGCTCTTCCAGTCCATCGAGCAGATCTCCGTCAAATGAGATTACCCTGCCGCAGGATCTGCATATCAGGTGATGATGACTGTGACGTGCATTTCCCTTAAGCAGATGGCCGATCTCATACCGCACACAGCCATCGTCCAGGTTGATCCGGTCCACGAGCTGCATATCCCAGAGAAGCTGGAGCGTACGATATACCGTGGCAAGTCCGATCTCCGGATAATCCTTCGACACCAGTCCGTAGACGTCTTCAGCAGTCATATGGACGCCGCTGTTCTGTTCAAGGACCGACAGCACAAGAATTCTCTGCTGTGTTACTTTCAGGCCTTTTTCCCGAAGTTTTTCCTTAAGCAGCTTTTCTGTGTTTTTCTGTTCCATGGGTGTTCCTTCTTCTCCCCGCAGTAAAGTAAATCTATTGTAAAGATCCAAAAGATCCTACATTTCTATGTTCACGTCTTCCAGCAGTTCCTCGAACACTTTTGAAACTGCCATAAGTTCAGTCTCGTCTTCAACGATCTCAAATGTTCTGTCGTCTGCGTCTGATCCCTCAGACTCTTTTAAAATCAGACATTCTGCATCGTCTTCCTCCGAATCTGTGACCAGAAGATATGTACTCCCGCCTATCCTGGTCTCTTCAAGTACGAAAAATTCATCTGCTCCGCTGCCGTCTGCAGAATTAAATCTTACTTTTTCCATTGATACTGCCCCTTAACAAATACCCTTATACTATTTGCCTGCCGGCGTCTGTCCCTGCTGCATACTGAGCATGTCCAGATATCCCTGCAGGATAAAAACCGCAGCGATCTGGTCAATATGTTTTTTACGGTTTTCACGCCGTACTCCGCTTTCGATCAGAGTGCGTTCCGCACTCACCGTCGTCAGCCTTTCGTCCCACATGATGACTTCCAGGCCTGTCCGCCGCTCAAGCATGCTGCGGAATTCCAACGCTTTTTCAGCACGCTCCCCTATATCATTATTCATGTGCTTCGGGAAACCAAGAACGATCTTTTCGATCCCGTATTCAGAAATCAATGCTTCGATCCGGGCACAGGTCTTTCTCAGTTTGTTTTCTTCCTTCCGCGCAATCGTTTCGACCGCCTGGGCTGTGATCCCAAGCGGATCGCTGACTGCAACTCCAACGGTCTTCGTGCCGTAGTCAAGTCCCATAATCCTCATAACAGATTATTCCCAGGAATTATGCTCGATATACGCTTTTAAAAGTTCTTCCACGAGCTCGTCCCGCTCCACTTTCATAACCAGGCTTCTTGCCCCGTTATAACTGGTGATATAGGTCGGATCGCCTGACATGATGTATCCCACGATCTGATTGACCGGATTATATCCTTTTTCCTTCAGTGCCTTGAACACAATCTCGAGAATGTCTTTTGCTGAGATCTGCGGTCCCGGCTCAACCTGGAAGAACTGTGTATTGCTAAGATCACTCATCATAACGTCCTCCTTTTCTTAGATTTTAATACTAAAATCCCTATTTACCATTTTAATATACTCGCCTGTAAAATTCAATGAATAATTTGTAAACCATTTTCAATTAGCACTTTTACAATATGGTTTTTAAGATTTTCCCGGTTTTCCAGTGCAATTTTTATATATTCTTTCGTATGTCCGACCTGAACCATCCGGCCGTTTATGACTTCCTGTTCCTCAATAAGCACTTCTACCTCTCTGCCTGCATACCGTTTCTCATATGCCGCGCGCTTCTGCTCGCCCAGTGCGATCATGCGTGCGCTTCGTTCCGTTTTGACCTGTTCACTGACCTGGTCTTCCATGACCGCCGCTTTCGTTCCGCTCCGTCTGGAATATTTAAAAATATGCGTCTCATAGAAGCCGATACTGTCCACAAAGTCATAAGAAGCTTTAAATTCCTCTTCCGTCTCCCCCGGGAATCCCACGATCACGTCTGTAGTAAGGGCCGGGTCATCGAAATATTTCCTGAGGATCCTGCATTTTTCAGCATACTCCGCACTCGTGTACCTGCGGTTCATGCGCCTGAGAGTCGCATCGCACCCGCTCTGCAGGGACAGATGAAAATGCGGGCAGATCTCAGGGATGCCGCTCAGCTCCCTGGCGAAATCTTCGGTAATGATCCCCGGCTCCAGCGAACCGAGACGGATCCGCTCAATCCCGTCCACTTCGTGGACTGCGCGGATCAGTTCCAGCAGATGTCGCTCCCGGTCAAAGTCGATCCCGTAGGAACTCAAATGGATCCCTGTCAGAACAACTTCTTTATATCCATTGGAGGCAAGTCCCTGCACTTCACGGATCACATCGTCCAGCGCCCGGCTGCGCACCCGTCCGCGGGCATAGGGAATGATACAGTACGTACAGAACTGGTTGCAGCCATCCTGCACTTTGATATATGCCCGTGTGTGATCGCCGGGCTTCGTCAGATGCAGGGACTCGTATTCCCTGGTACTGCCGATATCCTCGATTTCTGCCGCCACGGGATGTGCGCCGCTGTCTTGCCCGCATATGTCCCCCTGAACTCCGGCATTCTTCTCTGCATCCCGCTTCTGTGCATATTCGTCCAGGATCCGGATCAGATCTTTCTTATGGTTATTTCCAAGGACAATATCTATACACGGATCCTGCTCCTTCCCATCCTGCGCCTGAACATAGCAGCCCGCCGCCACGACAATGGCGTCGGGATTCATTTTCCGCGCCCGGTGCAGCATCTGCCGGGATTTCCGGTCCGCAATATTCGTGACCGTACATGTGTTGATCACGTACACATCCGCCCCTTCTTTAAAGGGCATGATCTCATATCCTGCCTTTTCCAGCATTTCCTGCATAGCTTCTGTTTCATAAGCATTTACCTTGCACCCCAGATTGTGCAGCGCTGCTTTTTTAGCCATCAAATTTACCTCATTTTTCCTCTATTGTTTCTTGACTTTTAACAATGCATCTCTTAGAATAGACGTAGGGTTCAGAAACCCATGCTTATTTTATTGTATGATTCAAGGAGGGATTATTCAAATGAAAACTGTACAGATTTCATTAAACTCAATCGACAAAGTAAAATCTTTTGTGAACGAGATCACAAAGTATGACAATGATTTCGATTTAGTATCCGGAAGATACGTTATCGACGCTAAGTCGATCATGGGAATCTTCAGCCTGGATCTTTCCAAGCCGATCGACCTGAACATCCACGCAGACGACAATGTAGATGAGATCCTTAAAGCTCTCGATGCTTACATTATCAAATAATTATTGTCCATACAGAAAGCTGTCTCAGTTATGAGGCAGCTTCTTTTTTATTTATTGAGCAGGCCCGACAGAGCAGAAAACTCTGCAGGCGAGCCCGTCTGTTCACTCTCTTACTTTCCGACAGTGATCACTTCTGCAGTCTCCACCGCCGTCTTTACCATCTCATCGATCTTCTCCGCCAGGCTGAGTTCCGATTTCGCGATCCTTTCCACATTCGGCTTTGTCACCGGATGCTTCGCCACAAAGATCGTACAGCAGTCCTCGTATGGCTGGATCGACACTTCAAATGTATCGATCTTCTCCGATATCTCCACGATCTCCTTCTTATCAAATCCGATCAGAGGACGGTAGACCGGCAGCGTGCATACCGCGTTGGTCGCCGCCAGACTCTGCATGGTCTGACTCGCCACCTGGCCGATGCTCTCGCCGGTGATCAGCCCCAGACAGCCGTCTTTCTTCGCGAATTGTTCAGCGATCCTCATCATATATCTGCGCATGATGATCGTCAGTTCCTCGTGCGGGCATTTCTCATAGATATAAAGCTGGATATCCGTGAAATTAACAATGTGCAGTTTGATCGGTCCTGCATAGGCAGATACAAGCCTTGCAAGATCCACGACCTTCTCTTTCGCACGCTCGCTGGTGTACGGCGGCGCGTGGAAATAAACCGCCTCGATCTCCACACCGCGCTTTGCGATCATATACCCCGCCACCGGACTGTCAATCCCGCCGGAAAGGAGCAGCATGGCGCTGCCGTTCGTTCCCACCGGCATTCCGCCCGGCCCCGGGATGATCTCAGAATAGATATAGACTTCTTCGCGGATCTCCACATTCAGCCTGATATCCGGATCATGCACGTCAACCCGCATCTCCGGATATGCCTCAAGCACCGCCTCACCCAGTTCACAGTTGATCTCCATAGAGTTCACAGGATAACGTTTATTCGCGCGTCTCGCCTCTACTTTAAAAGTCTTGTTTCCTTCCGGGTACATCTGTCCGACATAAGCCACGATATCCGTTCGCAGCTCGCCAATTTCTTTCACCGGCTTTCTCACAACGGGACAGATCCCCACGATCCCGAAAACTTTCTGCAGACTTTCCGCCGCGCCTTCAAAGTCATAATCACCGCTGCAGTCTACATACACCCTGCCATGACATTTGTGTACCAGGAATTCACCGTCCACGTCTTTCAGAGCATACCTGATCTGTCTGACCAGCGCATCCTCAAACATATATCTGTTCTTTCCCTTGATCCCGATCTCTCCGTATTTGATCAGAAATGAATGAAATCTCATGCTTCTCTCCCTTGTCTTTCCTGTGTTCCCGCACAGTCCTGCCAGTGACAGGCCGGCGGCACTAGTGCCTTGTATATCTTCTAAGCATCGGTATACAATTATATAGTGTTTCAAGTGTATAGTCAATTTCTTCTTTTGTCGTAAACTCAGACATGCTGAAGCGCAGTGTGGAATCCAGATATTCCCTGGATGCGCCGATCCCTTTCAGGACGCCGCTGACTGCCGGATGGTTGGACGCACATGCAGACCCGGACGACACGCAGATGCCCTTATCTTCCAGCGCGTGCAGGAGCACTTCACTCCGCACCCCTGCAAATCCTGCGCTTACGATATGCGGCGCACTGTTTTCGTCTGTAAGCCCGTGAACTTTCGTGTGTTCGATCTTTGACAGGCCATCCAGGAAATGCGCTTTCAGCTGCCGCATGGTTTCCGTCTTTCTGTCCAGGTCCCGGTAGATCATTTCAGACGCCAGACCAAGTCCCGCGATGCCCGGAACATTTTCCGTCCCGGAGCGGAGATCCTTCTGCTGCCCGCCGCCAAACATAATAGGCCGGATCTTTATCCTGCTGTCAACATAAAGGAATCCCACACCCTTCGGCCCGTGGATCTTATGGCCGCTGGCAGTGAGGAGATCTATCCCCATCCGCTTCGGCCAGATCCGGTATTTGCCGAATCCCTGCACGGCATCCGTGTGCACCAGGACGGACGGCTTATACTGCTTCACAATGCGCGCCGCCTCCTGCACCGGTTGAACTGTTCCGACTTCATTGTTCACATACATAACAGAAACCAGGATCGTCTCCGGGCAGAGTGCCTCTTTCAGTGCGTCAAGCCGGATCATCCCATATTCATCTACAGGAAGGTAGGTGACCCGGAATCCTTCTTCCTCTTCCAGATAACGCATCGTATTCAGGATCGCCGGATGCTCCACGGAGGAAGTGATGAGGTGATTCCCGCTTCTCCTGTTTGCCCGGGCACATCCGATCAGTGCAAGGTTATCACTCTCTGTGCCGCCCGAGGTAAAGAATATCTCTTTCGCGTTTACTTTCAGAAGCCTGGCGATCGTCTCCCCTGACTTTCTGACGTAATGCTCCGCCTGCACACCTTTGCGATGCATGGATGAAGGATTGCCGTAATCGCGGCACATCACGTTATATACAAGTTCTCCCACTTCCGGATAACACATCGTAGTCGCAGAATTGTCCAAATATACTTCCATATTTCACTGCCTTCTCTCAAAACTGTTCTATTTTATAAATTATGACTTTCGCACTCCAGATGATACATCAGGATGGAAAGCACCGCAAGTCCCGCCGTCTCTGTGCGCAGGATCCGTTTGCCGAGCGATACGGGCACCGCTCCGGACTCCACAGCCTGCCGGACCTCCTCCTCTTCAAATCCGCCTTCGGGTCCGATAAAGACTCCCACAGACTGTCCCGGACGGATCCCGCTGACAGCCCGCGCCATTCCCTTCATCCCTTCCTCCTGTTCGTAGGGGATCAGGACCACATCAAGTCCGGCCGCCATCTGCAATGCCCCGGCAAGATCCCTGAGCGGCTGCACCTCCGGAATGATGCTCCGACCGGACTGTTCTGCCGCACCCTTTGCCACTGCCTGCCATCGGTTCCTTTTCTTTTCAGCTTTCATTTCGTCCAGGCGGACAATGGAACGCTTCGCAGAAAAAGGCACGACCGAATATACGCCCAGTTCTACTGCTTTCTGGACGATCAGTTCCATCTTATCGCCTTTGGGCAGTCCCTGGAACAGCCAGATCCTGGACAGAAGTTCTGTGTCCGCATCCAGTTCTTTCAGAATATCCAGTACCGCCCTCTTTTCCTCATATGCCTGTATGCTGCACAGATACGTTTTCCCGGTACTGTCACTGATCCGGACATCCTCCCCCTGCTTCATGCGCAGGACATTTTTCATATGATTCACATCCGGGCCTTCCAGAAAAACATGCCCCTCTCTGATCATGGAAGGCTCTGCGAAAAACTGCTGCATAATCTGCTCCTTACTCTTTTTTCGCGGTAACACAGACCCACTCGCCCTGGTATGTAACGCTTAGGACTTCCAGACCGGCCGCTTTGACCGCATCTACAACAGTCTGTTCTTTGTCATCAATGATCCCGCTTGTAATATAGATCCCGCCCGGTTTCAGCTGGTTTACGATCACAGGAGTCAGTTCCACGAGAACATCTGCCAGGATATTGGCCACAACGATATCGTAACATGCATATCCGACTTTATCCTGGATCTGCCGGTCATCGATAATATTGCCGATCATCACTTCATAACGGTCTTTCGGTATCCCGTTTACTTCCATATTTTCATAAGTCGCCTCGATCGCGCAGGGATCCAGATCCGTTCCCACAGAGTACGCCGCGCCGAACTTCAGGGCAAGCATGCCCAGGATGCCGCTGCCGCATCCTACGTCCAGGATCTTTGTACTGTCCGTCACATAATTGCGGATCTGTCGGATACACAGCTGCGTAGTCTCATGCATACCGGTACCGAATGCTGTACCCGGATCAATATGGATCACCATTTTATCGCTGTCTTCCGGCCTGACATCTTCCCACGAGGGAATGATCAGGATATCATCCACATAGAACTGATGGAAGTACTGCTTCCAGTTATTCACCCAGTCCACGTCCTCTGTCTGGGACTCTTCGATCAGACATTCGCCGACATTTACATAGGAAGACATTTCTTTCAGTTCTTGCCGTACTTCCGAAAGTACTTTTTCTCTGTCCGCATCCGGCTCCAGATAGAAACTCAGATAAGCCACACCGTCGTCCGGTTCCGTCTCCGGCAGGATATCCACGAACATCTGCTCCTTATCCCGTTGTGTGAGCGGGATCTTGTCCTCGATCTCCACCCCTTCGATGCCCAGATCCGCCAGCATGCTGCTGACGATATCCTCCGCCTCAGTCGTTGTTTTCAGCCGGTATTTATACCATTTCATTCTTTATTCTCCTTCCTGAAACCAAAGATTCAGATCCACATTGCCGTTTATTCCCGGCACAACGCCGGTCTCGCTGTACTGCCATATTTTATAATCATAGGGACACTGAGGGATATCATAATAATCCGCATACCAGAAATCATATCCCGTCAGCTGTTCCAGATCAAGCGTAAACGCCATCCATTTCAGATTACAGTAGATCATCGGATCATATCCGGCAGCCCGCACCGCGTCACAGAAAACTCTGCAGTATTCCGTATATTCCTCACTGGTATTGTTTTCCGCACGGGCAGTATCCCATTTGATCTCTTCCGTATCATACACGACCGGCCCGGTGATATTGTATGGCCGGACATGTTCCAGAACAAACTGCGCCTCCTCTTCCGCCTCCGCAGCGGTAATCGCCTGAGAGAAAAAGTATACACCGACTTCCAGTCCTGCGGCAAGTGCATTCTGCACATTCTGTTCATACATAGCGTCCAGCACAAGGGCGCCGCTCTCGCCGTAGGCACGATATCCGAGACGCAGGATCACGAATTCCATTCCGGCATCCTTCACCCGCTGCCAGTCGATCTCTTCTCCCTGAAACTCAGAGATATCTATGCCCCGTCTGGCTGTAATCTTATTTTCTGCATCGGAATAACTCTTATATCCCGTCGCCTCATCTGCCGTCAGGCAGGAAAAGTCATACATACATTTCGGTACGCTCTCCAACAGCGGCGCCTCGTAACGGTTGCCCTCCACATCAAAAAACGTATACATTTCCTGTCCGCCGTTTCCGCCTTCTTCATGTATATCTGCGCTCCCGGCCTGCGCCGCCTCATCCGCCGCAGATCCCGCATTATCCGCATGCTCCTCCGGACTGCCCGCACACCCCGGGAGAAGCATGAACGCTGATAAAATCAAAATACACCTTTTAATCCTGTTCATGTTCCTGTCCTTCGTCCTCCACCTGCATCTGATCACCCGCTCTGATCAATCCGCCGCTGATCACTTTAGCAAAGACGCCTTCCCGCGGCATGATGCATTCTCCCATTTCCTGAAATATGCGGCAGCCGTGATGACATTCTTTTCCGATCTGGGTAACCTCCAGTACCACATCACCGCAGATCAGCCTTGTCCCCACCGGCAGCATCCGGAAATCAATTCCTTCAACGACCAGATTTTCGCCAAACGCTCCGTGATCGACCCGGGCGCCTTTCTCCCGGAATGCATTGATCTTATCACAGGACAGGAGACTTACCTGCCGGTGCCATTTGCCCGCATGTGCATCTCCTTCTATTCCGAAATCCTCTATAAAAACCGCTTCCTTTACATCCGTCTTCTGCGTTCCCTTTTCCGGACTCGTGCAGACGGCGATCACTGTGCCCATATTTACCCTCCGATCTGTGACATATCCCTTGTTTCCAATTTCCGGCTTTCCGTTCCGGACTCTTTCGTCCCCTCTGCGAACTGATGGCAGGCCGGCTTCTCATAGATGATTCCGCGCATGACGCCTTTCAGTTTTTCATCCGCTGCTCCGCTCCGCAGGAGCGTTCTCAGATCCGCGCCTGTTTCATACTGAAGGCAGGATTTCAGACAGCCTTCCGAGGTCAGCCGGACACGATTGCACGTACTGCAGAACTGATGGGACACAGCATCGATAAATCCGATCTTCCCTTTAAAGCCTGGAAACCGTACATAGACAGCAGGGCCGTTCCCATACTGTCCCTGACATACAGAAGCTGTCCCGAACCGGTCTTCCAGAAGCTTCCGGATCTCAGCTCCTTTTACCGGTCTGTATTTTTTACCAAGGCCGATCGGCATCATTTCGATAAACCGTACATCCAGTTCCTGTTTATCAGCCAGAAGCGCCAGCCGGATGATATCTTCCGGCTGCGTATCACTCAGGCACACACAGTTTATCCGCACCTGAAGTTCCGGGATTGTGAGTGCTGCTTCCAGTCCCTCAAATGCCTGTCTGAGACAGCCGCCTCTGGTAATTTTTTCATACCGTTCTGCATTCAGACTATCCATGCTGATGTTAATTGAATTTATTCCATTAGAAACTAATTCGTTTATTTTTTCTTTTAATAATATGCCGTTTGTTGTCAGTGTGATCTGCTCGATCCCCGGTATCTCCCGGAGCATCCCAACCAGATCAGGAAGTCCACGGCGCACCAGCGGTTCCCCTCCGGTCAGTTTGATCCGGCTGATCCCCAGCTCCGTGCCTGCTCTGCAGATCCGTGTGATCTCATCATAAGTCAGGATATCTCCATGGCTTAAACATGGCACGCCTTCCGGCGGCATACAGTAAACACACCGGAGATTACACCGGTCTGTCACGGAGACACGCATATATTCAATCGTTCTTCCAAACTGATCTCTCATTGTCCGCACTCCCCGCCGCGTCCGGTCAGTATCTCCAGACCGTGATCCAGTGAGGGCAGGATGACTTCCAGATTCTCCCGCACCGCTTTCGGACTGCCCGGCAGATTAATGATCAGCGTCTGCCCCCTGATCACGGATGCGCCTCTGCTCAGCATGGCCCTTGGAGTGATCTTCATGGACGCCGCACGCATCGCCTCCGCGATCCCCGGCGCATTCCGGTCCGCCACAGCCATGGTCGCTTCGGGCGTACAGTCCCTTGGAGCGAATCCGGTCCCTCCGGTTGTAAATACAATATCCATTTTGTCTTCGTCACAGAGCCTCAGGAGACACTCCTTAATTTCTTCACAGTCATCCGGAAGCAGGATCATTTCCTGTACCTCGTATCCGGCCACCCTTATCATTTCACAGACGAGGGGCCCGCTTTTGTCTTCCCGCTCCCCGGCATATCCCTTGTCGCTCAGAGTTACGACCGCTGCTTTCCATCTGTATTCCGGCATAATTTTACTGTTATCCTTTCTTTCCCGGCCCCGTCCGCGGGCCCGCACTGATTTCTATAAAAGGTCAAGTTCCCGTTTCTTCTCGTTGTATATATTTCCGCTCTTGCCGCCGGTCTTCTTTACCAGGTAGATCTCTCCGATCTCCATCGTCTTATCCATAGCCTTGCACATATCATAGACTGTAAGCAGGGCCACGCTCACACCGGTCAGCGCTTCCATCTCCACGCCGGTCTTCCCGGTCACTTTTACCGTACACTCACAGTAGATCGCACACGCATCCGGGTCCATGTCAAAATGGATCCTGCAGTTCGTGATCGGCAGGATATGGCACATGGGGATCAGATCCGAAGTGCGCTTCACACCCATGATCCCGGCTGTGGCCGCAACGCCGAGCACATCGCCCTTGGCGGCCGTGCCCGCTTTGATTGCCTGGAACACCTCCCGGTTCACCACGATCCGGCCGGTGGCCGTGGCCTCCCGCTCCGTCTCAGACTTGGCGGTCACATCTACCATAACCGCTTTGCCGTTTTCATCAAAATGTGTAAAACCCATGGTTTTGATCCTTTCTCTGTCTCCATTCGATTTTTATATTGTATGTATTTTATCATACTTTAAAAATTACATCATTTTATTTTCATAATCCTGCATTTCATGAAAAATATTATCTACAAATACAGTATCATCAATAATCCGGTAAATCAAAAAATATCTGTGCGAAAGAAAATTTATCCTGCGGTAACCCTGTTTTCTCAATTGCTCATTATCACACAGCCTGAGACTCCCGGCAACATTTTTTAACGCTTTGACCGTTGCCTCAAAATCTTCGAGAACATTTCGTGCTGCCTGTTCATTCCTTTTCACTGTAAACAGATATCTGATATACCGGTCCAGGTCTGCCTCTGCTTCTTCTGATACGATTACTTTATATTCCATACTTTTTCCTCATATCTGCAACAACCATCTCTGCCGGCCTGCACTTTCCCTGTGACACAGACACTCTCGACTTTTCAAGTTTTTCTAAAAACATATCTTCAGTCATAGCAGCATAAGGATTATCCGGAATCCGTTTTATCTCAAACGGAAAACCATTGGTCGCAACAGCCTGTGTTAAAAACATTCGGATTGCAGAAGTCGTATCCGTTCCGAGATCCTTAAACAATTTATCCACCTTATTCTTCAGTTCATCATCAACACGCACCTGAATTGTACTAGACATTTTTCATCCCTCCGTCCTGGTGTTTTGTTTATATTATAATGCAGATTCATTACTCTTTCAATACATTTGTAATCACCTTTCTAAAACCTCTAATGTCTTCAATGTCAGACAAAGATCAGGCAGCAATAATATATTCATCATTTTATGAAATATCTGTGAAAACCGCCCCGCCGAAACAGAATGGTCACGATTGACTGATACGATTTTCACAGAAAACCGGTCAACGGCTGACCGGCAAACAAGAATGGAGGGATTCTATGTTTCAGATCCTTATTACAGACGACGATAAACACACCCGGCATTACTTAAGCGCGCTCCTTACAGACGCCGGATACACGCCCCGCTGTGCTTCTTCGGCCGGCGAAGCGCTGAAGCTGATAAAGGAGATCCCGTTCGATCTTCTGGTCGTGGACGTTATGATGCCCGGCATGGACGGTTATGAATTCACAAGGCTGCTGCGGGACTGCCGTTATGATCTGCCGATCCTCATGCTTTCCGCCCGGCAGCTTCCGGATAATATCAAGCACGGCTTTCTGGCCGGAACGGACGACTATATGACGAAACCTTTTGACGAGGAAGAACTTCTCCTCCGGATCCGTGCTCTGTTAAGGCGGGCACGGATCGCCTCGGACCACCGCCTTACGGTCAGGGAAACCGTGCTGGACTATGACGCTCTGACTGTTCAGCGGGATCACCACACGATCACCCTGCCGCCGAAAGAATTCCTGCTTCTCTATAAACTGCTCTCCTATCCCAATAAGATCTTCACCAGGATCCAGCTTCTGGATGATATTTGGGGCCCGGCCACAGAGTCCATGGAGGCGACCGTCAGCGTACATATCAACCGTCTGAGGAACCATTTTGAAAACAATCCGGACTTTCAGATCATCACCATCCGGGGACTTGGATACAAAGCGCAGATAAAGGAGGCGGACCTGTGAAACCGAAAAAGCATTCAAACATACCGATCGTATCCATCATGGGTTTTGCAAAACTGATGAAGAAAAAGAGCCTGAATGAACAGAAAAAAAGATCCGGTTCGACCTGGATCTGGAAGAATGCCAGATCTCCAGCCGGCCGGATCTTCTGAAACAGGTTTGGGTAAACCTGATCGATAATGCTGTGAAATTTTCCCCGGAAGAAGGGACGATAACAATCCGTGCCCGCAAAACGGGCAACCTTTGTTCTTTTTTGGTCACCGATCAGGGGCCCGGGATGGATCTCCATACTCAGGAGAAAATATTTGACCACTTTTACCAGGGCGACCGTTCCCACTCCATGGAAGGGAACGGCCTTGGCCTTCCGCTTGTAAAGAAAATCGTTGCTCTTCACCGGGGCGCTGTCCGGGTGGACAGCCGGCCCGGACAGGGAAGCACGTTTACCGTGTCCCTGTGATCCGGCTGCTGACTCCTTATTCTTCCCCGCTTTCACTGTCCAGGATGACGGAATTGATCGCCTCTTTCAGATTGATCACAGGCGACCGGTCTGTATAGTTCATTTCATTACCATCCAGGACAGAGATGCAGTGCGAGCCGTCATACTGGTAGAATTCCAGTTCCACGGTCTGATACTCATCCGTATTGCGGTGGAAGGTAAGCTTCAGTTCGGACTTGTTTCCACTGAGCGCCGGTTCTTCTTCCGGCAGATCGTCTTCTTCATCATCGGCGCTGTCCACTGCCACTGTAATATTCAGAATCTGATCCAGAACATCATCGAATTCAACCTCCGCACCATCCAGCGTATATTTGTATGCATCGTCCCCGTCTTTTTCAAGATCGACGGTATACACCTTTCCTTCAAGTTCCATCTCGATGCTGTCCACTGTATCCCAGTCAAGCAGGATCACTTCATCCGGTTTCAGTTTCTCATAGGATGCATTTACAGCTGCATTATAGACCTCTTCGCTGATAGTGTACACAATATTAGAATCCACAAGCTTCGCATAGTATGCGTTGTCTGATGTCCCGACCTCGTATTCGAATATCTGATCTTCTGCACCATCTGCTTCCGCATCATCCGAACCGTCTTCTGAACCATCTTCCGAACTGTCCGCATCCTCTTCCATCGGCTTATACGTAATCGACACCGTGGCTGCCGGCTCTTTCAGACCATAAGACTCCAGTTCCGAATCGTCCGCATAGTAATCCACGCAGTCTGTCCATGTAAATTCTGACAGTGTGGTAAATGTATTGCCTGTATCCACATTATCCAGATTCCGGTACGCATCCCCGTCTTTCAGATAATACAGGTAGGCGTCACTGTAGCAGTATCCGGCATTTTCCTTATAGATGATATCCGCCGTGCCTTCGTTCACGACTTTGACTTCTGAGATGGTCGCCATCTGCGGGATCTCTTCTTTCTGCACACAGTCGAGCAGCGTGTAGGAGATGTCGTCGATAAGGCCGGAATCCGTCAGGTATACATAGCCGTCGCCGTTGGAAATGTACACTTCCCCATCCGAAAATGTCTCGTCGCCCACCGCGATCTCCCACATATCGTCCGCCGTTTTAATGGTAATGTTATAGGCCGGGTCGCTTAAACCATAAACGCCCAGGCTCTGGACTTCCTCTACTTTTTTATCCGAAATGATGCTGGAAAGATTTTCCGCGATCCCATCCAGCAGATCCTGATCCACGGACATCTTCGCGTCCGGCTCATAGGTCCAGGCGCCGTCCTCACGGGTAAACGCCAGCTGATCGTCCTCATAGTTCCATGAAAGGTACGTAATGTCCGCACTGTCCGCATCCACGATCGTGGTCTCCGTCCCGGTCATCTTCTCCTCAAAGTCGATCCGGGATATCCCGAACGCCCCGGCAGCGCAGACCACCAGGACGCCGGTCAGGATCATCAGTTTCCGTTCTCTTCTCATCTGCGTTTCCTCCTTACAACGACTCCGATGCCGACGATCAGATAGATGGCCGGGATCACGCCGATCGTTACGACTTTGATAAGCGAAGCCGAACTTGTGCTGACCGTCAGGTACTCATTTGTCAGGCTCTTGGAACGGACGGATACGCTGTCGTCCTTCTCGCACATCATTTCCAGGGCGTTGAGCACGAAGTCTTCATTCGCATCTGATGAGTACTGATTGTACGCTTCGTCAAGCAGGACGGAAGACGCGATCCAGACAAACTGCATCTGGTTCTCGTCGTCGATATCCTTTGTCGCCAGCGCGGCCAGCGTCAGCGGGCCCTGCGTGTCCCCGTCTTCCTTCTCATAGGTCTCGATATTATAGCCGTCCGCCTTGAGGAATGAATTCTCTGAGGACGTCAGAAGAGGCGTTACCGTCACATCGCCGTCCGGTTCGGATACATCCAGCGCTTTCGCCACCGGCATGATCACGTGATAGTTGTCGTTGATCAGCGGATCCGTAATGTCGCTGGATCCCATCTCCGGCATCAGGATGACCGGCATGTTGAAGATATAATGGTCTGTGCTTTCTTCCACAACCACGCCTTCAAGAACGGAAATCCCATAGTATTCTGCAACCGCCTTCAGGTTCGGCAGTTCGTCTTCCGTGTTGGTGCCGCTTAAGATCAGCACTCTTCCGCCGCCTTCCAGGAAGTCGATCAGCATATCCTTCTCTTCCTCTGATATATCCGTGGACGGCGCATTAATAAGTATGCACTCCACATCTTCCGGAACCGCCTCCCCGTTCAGAAGGGAAAGGCTCTCCGTCTCCAGATTGTCGGTCTCGATGGCGTCCGCGAAACTCGTCGACAGTTCCGCCTCGCCATGGCCTTCCAGCACATGGACAACCGGCAGTTCTTCCGTCGTGCAGTAGGAGATCGCCGAAGTGATCAGCTTCTCGCCGGAGAACTCATCCGCACTGGAATACATGGAATAGTAATCCGTGCTGCTGACTTCATACATTTCTTCGTAGCTGATGTAGCGGTACCGGTCCCCACACTCTACAATGACCGAATTGTTGTAGATCTCTTCATCGGTATAGGCATTGGTGAAATCCGGGTTCAGGTCCGGGTCCTTCTTTTCCACCTTCACCTTGCTGCTGTAATCCTCATAATTGTGGAGCAGCTTTTCCACGTATTCATCTTCCTGGCCGGCCGCCACGATCCAGTAGATCGTAATGTCATCCTCCAGCGAACTTAACATGACCTTGGACTGGCTGGAGATGGAATAAAGCTGATTGGCCGTCAGATCCGCCTGGGCGTAGCTGTCCGGCAGGAAACTGAGCGCGAAATTGACGGTGATCAGGATCGCCAGCACCACGGCCGTCAGGATAAAGCTGTAGCTTCCGACCTTGCTGGAGCGCGTCCCGAACTGGGCCCGGATCTCCGCCATATTTTTTTTGAATCGTTCTTTCATCAGTTATATCTCCTTTTCTCAAGTGACTGAACTGTTAAAAACAGGAAAAATACGATCACACTGATAAAGTACACCACATGGGTGTAGTCAAACACACCGTCCACGAACTCATAGAACCGTTCATAGACAGAGAGTTTCTCCAGTATGGCCGGGAACAGTCCTTCAAACCAGTCGCTGTTATAGATATATGCGGCAACCGTCGCCACCATGGCCACACCGCCGAGTCCTTCCGCCAGAAGGTCATTTCCGGTCATATGCCGGACCAGAAGGGCCAGGAGCACTTCAATGACAAGCAGCGCCACAAAGGAACCGTAGGCCGATGACAGGGCATATTCCGCCAGCGTGACCATGTAGTAGTTCAGGATCATCGCCGCGAAGCAGATGCCCGCCGCCATCGGCTGGGACTCCGTGATCGAAGAGATAAAGATCCCGATGGACAGAAGCGCCGCCGTCAGCATGATATAGCCGAACAGCGCGCCGAAGGCCGTCGGAAGATACAGGTTCCCGTAATTCTTCAGAATGACCGGATAAACGGACACGATGACCAGCGGGATCACTGACGTCACGAATACAGCAAGGAACTTGCCGACCACCACCTGCGTCGTTGAGATCGGCAGGGAGTAGAGCAGCTGGTCTGTCTTCTGCTTCTTCTCCTCCGCGATGATCCGCATGGTAATGATCGGGATCATGATCAGCAGTGCGAAGGACGCCCCCGCAAGGGCATACTCAAAGTTCGCGTAGCCGACGCTCAGGTTGTAGTACATCATATAGATCGCAACCGCCAGCAGGGAGAACATCCCGTACACATAGGCGGTGAGACTTGAAAACATCATGCGCAGTTCATGACGGAATACCGCGGTCATGGCTCATCCCCCTCTCTTTTCTCCTCATCCGGTTCTTCTCCAGACGTTTCTTCGTCAGGCTCTACTTCTTCCCAGTCCGGCTCTGCATCCGGGTTCTCGTCCAGGTCCTCATGGATCTCCGGTTCGGCGTGGGTCAGCTCGATAAAGATCTCTTCCAGATTGGCCTTCACTTTATCGTTCTTCAGCACCGCCCGGTCGATGGCCGCAAATTTCCTGGAGAGGAGCTTCCGGATCTCCAGTTCTTTGTCCGGAACCGTGGTGATCAGCACTTTCAGAAATCCGTCTTCCTCAGAATACTCCGCGTTCTCGATGCCTTCGATCTGGCCGAGCACGCCTTCGCTCTCTTCTTTAGTCGCATCGGTCTGGATCTCCAGCATTACTTTCGGCTGGAGCTGTTTCTCCAGATTTTCGGTCGTATCGTATGCGATCAGCTTCCCTTTCGCGATAATGATGATCTCATCGCACATCTGCTGGACCTCCGGCAGAATATGACTGCTCAGGATAACCGTGTGCCGTTTCCCAAGGTTCTTGATCAGGTCGCGGATCTCCACCACCTGGATCGGGTCGAGTCCCACGGTGGGCTCATCCAGGACAATGACCTTCGGACTGCCCAGGAGCGTCTGAGCAATTCCGACGCGCTGCTTATATCCTTTTGACAGATTTTTAATGAGCCGGTCTGCCACATCGCTGATCTGGGTCTCTTTCATAACCCGCTCAACCTCGTCCGCCAGCCGCTCCCGCGGCACCTTCTTCGCCTCCGCGATAAACCTCAGATACTCCCGCGGCGTCTCCTCCAGATAGAGGGGCGGCTGCTCCGGCAGGTAGCCGATCAGCTTCTTCGCTTCCATGGGATGCTCGAAGATGTCATATCCGCCGATGGTCACCGTGCCTGACGTAGCCGAGAGACAGCCCGTCATAATGTTCATGGTCGTTGATTTTCCGGCGCCGTTCGGCCCGCAGAACCCGCAGACCGTGCCGTCCTTGACGGAGAAACTGATATTGTCCACAGCCTTGTGGTCGCCGTAAAATTTAGTCAGATTATTGACTTCTATCATTTCCTTCTCCTTTCTGAAAAGTCAGCGTGTTGCACCTTGCACACTGACGCTGTTTCCATCAGATATTTTATGACGGTTATTTAAACTGAATTTAAACTTTGGAGGAGTTTCACAGTATTTTCATAAATGAACTGCTTACAAATTGTAAACCGTTGAACTTAGATATCGTTGACTCGTACGAGAAAATCGTACAACTCAAAATGCCAAAGACTTCCGGCAGCTTATAACAGATATTGTAGAGAATTCCGCTGCCTTGCCAGAACAATAAAGACAAAAAGGCCCGCCCTATGTAAGCTTCACTTACAGGGCGGGCCTTTTTCCTCAGGCGCTTGCCTGATCTGCCGTCTCGAACTGACTGTTATATAATTCCGCATAGAATCCATTCCGGGCGAGGAGTTCTTCGTGTGTACCCTGCTCGACAATATCGCCGTCTTTCATGACGAGGATCAGATCCGCGTCACGGATAGTGGAGAGCCGGTGGGCGATAACAAAACTGGTCCTTCCTTTCATCAGGTTATCCATGGCTTTCTGGATGAGTACCTCCGTCCTTGTATCCACGGAGCTGGTTGCTTCATCCAGGATCAGGATCTTCGGATCCGCCAGGATCGCACGGGCAATCGTAAGGAGCTGTTTCTGGCCCTGGGATACGTTGCTGGCCTCTTCGTTCAGTTCCATCTGGTAGCCGCCCGGCAGGGTCTGTACGAACCGGTGGACGTGAGCCGCCTTTGCCGCCCGGATCACGTCTTCATCCGAAGCGTCAAGCTTTCCGTACCGGATGTTTTCCATAATGGTACCGTGGAACAGCCAGGTGTCCTGCAGCACCATGCCGAACATTTCCCGAAGTTCGCTCCGGTTGAAATCCCGGACGTCATGGCCGTCAATGCGGATGGCTCCGCTGTTCACGTCATAGAACCGCATGAGCAGCTTGATCATGGTCGTCTTGCCGGCGCCGGTCGGACCGACGATGGCAATCTTCTGACCTTCCTCCACTTTCGCGGAGAAGTCATTGATGATCGTCTTGTAGGCATTATAGCCGAAATGTACATGGTCGAATTCCACATTTCCGCGAAGTCCTTCCACAGACACCGGATCCGGCACGGTCTGATCCTCTTCCTTTTCATCCAGGAACTCGAAGACGCGCTCGGACGCGGCCGCCGTGAGCTGCAGCATATTGGTGACCTGGGCCACCTGCTGGATCGGCTGGGTGAAGTTGCGCACATACTGGATAAAGGACTGGATATCCCCCACTTCGATAGTCTTCCGGATCGCCAGAAAACCGCCAAGGATTGCCACGCCTACGTATCCGAGATTTCCGACGAACTGCATGACCGGCATCATCATGCCCGAGAAGAACTGGGATTTCCATGCCGAGTCATAAAGTTTATCATTCGTCTCATTGAACTCCCGGATCACGTCTTCCTCTTTATTGAAAGCTTTGATGATGTTATGACCGCTGTAGATCTCTTCCACCTGCCCGTTTACATTTCCGAGATACGCCTGCTGCCCGCGGAAATACCGCTGGGAGTGCTTCATCACGAAGGAGATCAGCAGGATGGACACTGGCAGGATCAGAAGCGCCACCAGCGTCATCAGCGGGCTGATGGACAGCATCATGACCAGCACGCCGATCAGCGTGGTCACAGAGGTGATCATCTGGGTCGCGCTCTGATTGAGGCTCTGCCCCAGCGTATCCACGTCGTTGGTCACCCGGGAGAGCACTTCGCCCACGGGCTTCGTGTCAAAATAATTCATTGGCATGCGGCTGATCTTCTCCGAAATCTCTTTGCGCAGCCGGTAGGTTGTCTTCTGGGACACCCCGGTCATGATGATCCCCTGGATAAAAGTACACAGGGCGCTTATGAGATACAGGCCCAGCGTAAGCAGAAGGATCTGCCCGACCCGGCCGAAATCAATGCCGCTTCCGCCGGACACCTTGCTCACCAGGCCGTTGAAGATCTCGGTAGTCGCCTTTCCGAGGATCTTCGGCCCCACAATATTGAAAATGGTTCCGCAGACGGCAAACACCGCCACGAACAGCATATGGATCTTAAAAGCGCTCATATACCGGATCAGTTTCCGGATCGTCCCTTTGAAATCTTTGGCTTTCTCTGTGCCGGCATGTCTTCCGTGCATTCCTCTAGGCATGTGCAGCCGCCTCCTTTCCTGTATGTAATTCTGCTTCCGAGAGCTGGGACACGGCGATCTGCCGGTAGACCTCGCAGTTCTCCAGCAGCTCCCGATGGGTGCCGGTGCCGGCGATCCGCCCGTCGTCCAGCACGATGATCTGCTCCGCATTCATGATCGTACTGATCCGCTGCGCCACGATCACCACCGTGCTCTCTTTCGTCTTCTGGCGGAGCGCCTTCCGGAGCGTCACGTCCGTCTTAAAATCAAGGGCGGAGAAACTGTCATCGAAAATAAATACTTCCGGATGCTTTGCAACTGCCCTGGCAATAGACAGACGCTGCTTCTGACCGCCGGATACATTGGAACCGCCCTGAGAGATGCGGCTGTGATACCGTTCGCTCTTGTGCTCAATGAATTCCTCCGCCTGAGCGATCCGGGCAGCCTCAACCATCTCGGCTTCACTTCCTTCCGGATTGCCAAACAGGATATTGGACGCGATATCTCCCGAGAACAACACACCTTTCTGCGGCACATAGCCAAGTTTCTCCCTCAGTTCATGCTGAGAAACTTTACGGATGTCCACCCCGTCCAGCATAATGCTTCCTTCTGTTACATCGTAGAATCTTGGTATCAGATTGACCAGCGTGGACTTGCCGCTTCCGGTGCTCCCGATAATGGCCGTCGTCTCACCTGGTTTTGCCGTAAATGTAATATCCTCCAGTACATTTTCATCTGCACCAGGATACCGGAAAGACACATGTTCAAAATGCAGAACCCCTTTTCCTGCATCAGAGAACATAGCCGGCTGTTCCGGATCCAGAATAGACGTTGTACTGTCCAGTACTTCCTGAACGCGGTCGGCAGCAACAGCCGCTCTGGGCAGCATGATAGACAGCATGCACAGCATCAGGAATCCCATGATGATCTGCAGCGTATACTGGATAAAAGCCATCATATCTCCCACCTGCATCTGACCGCCGTCAATGCCATGGGCGCCATTCCATGTGATCAGCACGGAGACCCCATTCATGATCAGCATCATCACAGGCATCATAAATGTCATGGCCCGGTTGACAAACAGGTTCGTCCTCGTCAGATCACGGTTTGCCTGATCAAAGCGCTCCTCTTCATGCTTCTGCGTACTGAAGGCGCGGATCACCGGCAGGCCGGTCAGGATCTCACGCATCACCAGATTTACCTTATCGACCAGGGACTGCATGATGCGGAACTTCGGCATGGCCACCAGGAACAGGAGCAGGATGACCAGCCCGATCAGCACCACCGCCAGGCCGATGATCCAGGACATGGACACATTGGTCTGGAATACCTGGATCACTCCGCCGATGGCAAGGATCGGCGCATAAAGCACGATCCGCAGGAGCATCACGATGATCAGTTGGATCTGCTGGATGTCATTGGTGCTCCGGGTGATCAGGGATGCGGTTGAAAAATGATCGAACTCATTGTTGGAAAACCCGACCACCTTCCGGAAGACCCTTCCTCTCAGATCCCGGCCCGTAGCAGCGCCCACCCGGGACGCCATGAATCCAACCAGGACGCTGGCCGCCATCCCGAGGAGCGCAAGACCGGCCATCTTTCCGCCGGTGGTCATCAGGTAACAGATCTGTAGTCCGTCCATATCGACCCCCAGATTTTCGTAGGCAGATCCCACAAAACTTACTGCCGCCTGATCGAGGATCGTATCCGGCAGTTCCGCAGTCATCTCCTCCATACCGGAAATAAGCGTCTCCCGCTGCTCTTCCGGCATCATCTGAAGGATATCGAATACGGTCATATCATCCGAAGCCATGCCGTCCGGCAGCGCGGCCTTCAGCTGCTCTTCAATCTGTGCGGTCATCTCGCTTCCGGACTCGAATCCGGCGGTCAGCATCATCGGGCCCGCCAGCACATCCCGGAGCTCTGTCATGTTTTCATCGGTCATGCCTGCTTTTATCACATAAGCCGGCACATCATAGATATTCTCATCTTCCATATAACTGTCAAGAACGGTCTGCTGTTCATCCGACGGGACAAACAGAAGCAGCCGGTCCATCTCTTCCAAGGAGATCTGTTCCGGCACCTGGTCCTCCACGCCGCCCTGCTGGATGCCCACGTTGACGATGTCCGACGTGTAGGCCGGCAGCGACAGATCACAGTACGCCTGGATAAACAGCACGGCGATGATCAGAAGGAGCGCCTTCCAGTGCTCCGCCGCATACTTAAATAAATTCTTCATAGCAAGTCATTCCTCTCTGTAAATCTATTTCCGGTCCAGATTGTCGCTGATCTGAAGGAGCAGCCGCTTCAGAAGCGCGACCTCCTCCCCGGTCATATTGCAGAACATCAGCTCTTCCATCTGCTGCGCCACTGTCCAGACGCCCTGGATGCAGGATTTTCCTTTCTCCGTCAGGGACAGGCGCATCACCCGCTGATCTTTCGGATCCGGATGGCGGGTCAGATATCCGTCCCGCTCCATCTTCTGGATCGAAGCGGTGATGGACGGCGGCGTCACATTGAGCCTTGCCGCCAGTTCCTTTTGGGACATGGAATCACTCCGGTGCAGGGTAAAAAGAACGCCCGCCTGACTTTTATTCAGGTCGAACTCCTGATACATCTCCTGCGCCCGGTTCATCATCTTGTGCATGACGATCCCCATCATCCCGATCGCGGGGATCTCATCACGGCAGTGATTCATGGCAACTCCTCCTTATAGTCCATATTAATTAGTTAGCAAACTAAACGATAGTTTAGTACTGTTCCACAAATCTGTCAACGGATTACAGGGTGATTTCACATTTATTTTATACTTTTTTCACAAAATTCAGAATAACTGAAGGGAGCCGGCACACTGATTTAGTGTGCCGGCTCCCTTCACCTGACAGTTCTGCCGATATTATATTTCGTGTTTATCCAGCAGGAAATCAATAATATTATAATGAATGATGCCGTTTCTGCTCATATCTACAATGTCACTGCTGATTACATATTTAGGATAATTATCGTCAATATTCTCCAGATTTCCGAATTCTCTGACGATACAGTCTTCTGTCAGGACATATGCGACCTGGATATACAGTTTCTTCTGTCCTTTGTAACATACAAAGTCAATTTCCTGTGAATCCAGCTTTCCCACTTTCACGTCATATCCCCGGCTCAGCATCTCCAGATACACTACATTTTCAAACAGCTTGCTGGAATCTGTCTGCTCACTTGCCTTATTTATATTGCGAAGTCCGATATCGCCGGCATAATATTTCTCTGTTGAAGCCAGAATGCTTTTCCCTTTAATATCATATCTCTCCACTTTTGACAGGATCATTCCTTCCTGAAGCTTATCAATATAATTCAATAATGTTTCCACTGTAGTAGAGAATCCTGCCGCCTTCAGCGTACGGCTGATAGAGCGTGCAGAAAATGGATTCCCGATATTGTCCAGAAGAAATTCCAGAAGTTTTCTCAGTAAATTTTCATTTTTGATCGCATATCTGGAAAGAATATCTTTCATTACAACCGAATCATATACATCTTCAAGATATGTGCGCACCGAATGTTCATCCGGCAGCAACAGGCGCATTGGCAGGCCGCCGTATTTCAGATAATCTGCAAAAAGCTGCTCTCTTCTGTACGGAATACTGTTTTTTTCGTAAAACTCCTGTATCTCTGACAGAACAAAAGGATACACATGAAAAGAAACATATCTTCCCGCCATATTTGTTGCCAGTTCGCCCGACAGCAGTTTACTGTTCGATCCTGTAACGTAGATATCACAATCCAGATCGATCCTGAACGAAGGGATGACTGAGTGCCATTCTTTCACATGCTGGATCTCATCAAAGAAGAGATAAACCCTTCCTCCTGCCTGTTCTGCACGCTCCATAACATATTGATAAAAGGCATCCGCATCTTCAAGTTTTTTAAAACGCCGTGACTCAAAATTGATCTCTATGATATTTTTTTCCGGCACTCCCTGATCCAGAAGAATGTCGCGGATCTGTGAAAGCAAAATAGTCTTCCCGCTTCTTCTGAGTCCGATCAGTACCTTGATCAGATCTTTATCAATAAACGGACTTATCTGATCCAGATAGCGATTTCGTTTTATCATCTCCATACATTTCACATCCTCTAATAATATTGTCTTTATTATAC
Source organism: Candidatus Mediterraneibacter excrementavium (assembly GCA_019120275.1). Lineage (GTDB taxonomy): Bacteria > Bacillota > Clostridia > Lachnospirales > Lachnospiraceae > Mediterraneibacter > Mediterraneibacter excrementavium. Next base: position 29,392 of record DWVL01000082.1, read on the forward strand.
CACGTGCGTAGAGAAGGAAGCGCTGCGAAGCAGCATTTACTTCTCAAGCCGTGGCTTGCCGGTATAATCTCCGCACAGCGGAGCAGCCCGGATTCCGGGCTGGATTGCGCTCTGCGCAATCATTATACCTTACAATATTATTATTTTCAACTTTTTGTCGGTCTATACCCGGACAATATTCTGATTTTCTAAAGATTGTCCGTTCTTATCCGGACATTTTACCTGTCATGCCAGTCCGTGTTCTTCCAGCCACGCCATCCATGTGCTCTTCCCTTCTCGCACTTTCCGGGCCCGCACGGTGAACTCCAGGATCGTAAGCCCCGTAAAGACAAGGAACAGAACCAGCAGGAATATGAGGCAGCCGCGGATGCTCTCCCCGCCGCTTATGGTGCTCCGGAACGCTTCCACCGTATAGGTAAACGGCACCCAGTCATGAAGATAAGGCACGAATGATCCGGACAGTTCATACGGATAGGTTCCCACGGAACCGGCCAGCTGGATCACCATGAAGATCAGCATCAGGAAGCTGCCCACGCGCCCCAGCAGACTGGTGAAGAAGTACATCACCGACATGAATGCCAGCGACGCCGCACACGCCACCAAAACCGTTTTTCCGGCCTCCACCGGCGTAAAGCCGTCAAATACATGCAGTGCGCCGATCATGACCACGGCCTGAAGAAGCGCCGTCAGGTAGAGCACAGACGCTTTGCTGACCCACCAGCGGAATCCGGATTTCATCTGCCCCGCATAACTGGTCAGCGGATACATCAGGCTGAACGCGATACAGCCGACCCACAGACCCACGGACATCATGTACGGCGCCATGGCATGGCCGTTATTGGCCACCTCGGTGATCTGCGTCTCTTCCGTATCCACCGGCGCGGCAAACATATCCGCCGCCTGATCCGATGTATTTGTCTCCCGGATCTGATCCGCGCCGCTTCCCAGTTCTTTTGACAGCGTATCCGCACCCTCCGATACCTGGCCGATCCCGTCACCCAGTTCACGGCTGCCCTCCGAAAGCTTTCCCGCGCCGCTGCTGATCTGGCCGGCTCCGTCCGAAAGCTTCGCCGCGCCTTCCGTCAGCGCTTTACTGTTCGAGGTGAGCTGACCGGCTCCGGAGACAAGCGCGTCCGTTCCGTCTTTTAGTTTTCCGCTTCCCTGTGCCAGTTCTCCCAGGCCGCTGTCCAGATCCGCAGCGCCTTTCCGGAGCGCCGATGTTCCCTCTTTCTGAAGCCGATCCGCCCCTGATGCGGCAGTGGAGATGCCTCCGGCCAGCGCCGGCGCCTGCTCCGCCAGCGCGGAAGTCCCGGCCTGAAGCTGGCCGATCCCGCTTTCAAGAGAGTCCGCCCCGTCCTGCACGGCGGAGATCCCCTCCTGAAGATCCGGGATCTTCGATGCCAGCTGTGCACTCCCGGCTGCCGCATCATCGACGCCGTACGTATAGGCAGAGAGCCCTTCCGAAAATGCATCTGCCTGCTGCTGCACTGCCGCGATCTGTGCCTTTACTTCCTCCGGCACACCTTCCGCCCCGGCAAGGGCCGACAGCGCCTGGCTGATCCCGGCGGCCCCGTCACGCAGCGACTGGGACCTGGAAGCAGCGGACTGAAGACCGGAACTGAGCGCATCTGCCCCATCCTTCAGGCCAGCCGCCCCGTCAGACAGGGATGCGATCCCGCCGGAGAGCTGCGCCGCGCCGTCGCTTAATGAAACCGCACCGGCATTGAGTGCATCCGCCGCATCCGGCAGAGCGGACGCAGCCGCATTCAATTCAGATAGTCCGGCATTGAGCGCCGACATGTTGTCATCCACATCCGCCGCGCCGGACGCCAGATCAGAACCGCCTTTCTGCGCATCATTTACCCCGCTGTCCAGTGCATTCACACCGCTTTGTAGTTCTTCCGCACCGGCTGCCGCTGCGCTGACGCCGTCCGTATACTGTCCCAGTCCCACTTCCAGCTCCCTGCTGCCATCCGCGAATACAAGGGCGCTGTCCGCGAGCACCTGCAGATTATCCGTGATCGTCTGACTGCCGTCGGCCAGCCGGTCCGCTCCGTCTTTCAGTTCATCCGAGCCGTCCGCCGCCTCCTGCATTCCGTCGCCCACCTCTGCAAGCTTGTCAAACAGGACTTCCGTATAGGTCTTCGTCACCTCTTCCCGCACCGAGCTTTCCAGTTCCTTCATGGCGGTCTCGCTCATCTTGGACGCGATATAGTTCGTCCCCGGATTCGTTTCGTAGGCCAGTGTCATTTTCTCCGGATTCGCATCCGTCAGCGATGCGGCATGGGCCGAGAAGTCCTCCGGGATGGTGATGACCATATAGTAGGTGCCGTCCTTAAGCCCCTGCTGCGCCTCCGTCTCCGACGGGAACCGGAAGTCCAGAGCATCATTGTCTTTCAACTCATCCATCAGATTTTTACCAATATCCAGTTCCTGATCCGCATAGGTGACCGGCACGTCATGGTTGATGACCGCCACCGGCAGCTTGTCGATATTTCCGTACGGATCCCACATGGATCCGAGGAAAAGCGTGGTATAGATCGTCGGGATCGCGATGACCGCGACGGTGACGATCAGAAGGATTTTATTTTTGAACAGTTTACGCCATTCCTGTTTCAGCATTTGTCAGATCTCCCTTCTATTTCACAACATTTATTCTATTAATAGATATTGTGTTGATTTTCTTGACGTGATGAATTATAGTGAAACCAGAGAAAAGATACAACCATTAATGTCATACGGTTTTGTCTGTTAATGGATAAATAAGCGACACAGTGTCTATTATTTATTTTTATTTTAGAAATTAAAAAAGGAGAACTGTACCATGGCAAAAAATATGGACCGGCGGGTCCGCAAGACAAGGGCCCAGCTCCGTCAGGGACTGGCTGAGCTTCTGAAAGAAAAAAGCATAAAGGAGATCACAGTCAAAGAACTGGTGGAAAAAGTGGATATCAACCGCTCCACCTTCTACCTGCACTATACGGATATCTATGACATGATGGAAAAGATCGAGAATGAGCTGACCGGGGAGATCGAGGATCTGATCCATACACATCCGGTAAGCCCCTTCAATGAAGACAGCTTCCCCTTCATCGAGGATATTTTCTCCATCCTTGCGGAAAACCGGGACATCTGCGCCGCCCTGCTCGGGCCCAACGGCGACATCTCCTTCCTGCACCGGATCGAGGCGCTCCTCTCCGAGCACAGCCTGAACGCACTGAAGCAGACATTTCCGGAGAAGATGGACGACCTGACATACTACTATGCCTTCTGTCTATCCGGCTGCATCGGCCTGGTCAAGACCTGGCTGTCGGAAGGATCTTCCGTTAGCCCACAACACATGGCGGAACTTACATTTAAACTCATCATGAATGCGCTGCGTGGATTTTATCCCGATCTTTCCGTAAAACATCATGATTTTTAAGGAATATTGGAAAAAACGCTTGACTGTAAAGTCTCTTTACAGCTTATGCTCGGATCAGAAAAGACAGAAGGAGACGACCTGATATGACGATCAAAGAAATGGAACAGCGTTCAGGAATGACACGCGCCAATATGCGCTTTTATGAATCCGAAGGACTTCTCATCCCGGCCCGGGATAAGAACGGCTACCGCAATTACTCTGACGCCGATCTGGAGACCCTGCGGAAGATCCGCCTGCTCCGGAGCCTGCACATCCCCCTTGACGACATCCGCGCCCTGATCAGGGGAGACCGCCGGCTCTCTGATGTGCTTGGATCACATATGACAGAACTTGAAAACAGCCGAAGTGAACTGGACCGCTGCAGGGACGTCTGCGGGCTTATGTGCCGCGACCGCGCAGAGTACGCCACACTGGACGCCGCACACTATCTGAAAGAATTGGAAGCTGTGCCCGGATCCGTTCCGGCTGAATTAGAAACAGATACGCTGCCGAAAGTAACCGCCCCGTGGAAGCGGTATTTCGCACGTCTGATCGACTCCTGGATCTATTCCCTGATCCTGGACGCCTTCCTCTGCCTGGTCTGGCACAATAACAGCGCAGAGTTTCACCTGGGCGTGTCCATTTTCACCTGGCTGGTGGGCATGGGGCTGATGATCCTGCTGGAACCGGCTATGCTCTCATCCGCCGGGACCACCCCGGGCAAATTTATCTTCGGCCTCAGTGTGACCGCTCAGGACGGCAGCCCCCTGACCTGGTCCGAAGCGTGGTCCCGTACGTGGCTGGTCCTGCACAGGGGATTCGGATTCTATATCCCGGTCTATCACCTCATCCGCCTGTACAGTTCCTACAAGTCATGCGTGAAAGAAGAATATCTGGAGTGGGAGGAAAACACGGTCCTTATACTAAAAAAGCGCCCAAATCCACTGCTTGCATTTATGCTTGTCCTCGCCTTTCTCCTGTCTTCAGGCAGCGAACTGCTTCTGAATGAAGCCGCTTCGCTCCCGCCGAACCGCGGCAGCCTGTCCGTGGCAGAGTATTGCGAAAACTACAATATGCTTCAGAAATTTTATGGCGTCAACCGGCCGGTCAACACTCCGGACCAGTATTTTTACAATACTTATGCCAAACCGATGCTGCTGGATGAAAACGGACAGTGGCAGGAGCTTCCGAATTATTCTCAGAGCTATGGCGAAACTTTTTCCGAACTTCCGCAACTCATTTTTGACGGAAATGAAAAGGACATCACCGGCGTCTCTTTCTCCCTGTCCTATAACAATGAGAATGTGACCGTGATGCCCTATGATGATTTTATGGCGCTGGCAGCCCTGTCCCTGATCTGCGCGCAGGATGACTATAACTTCGTCACTTCCCCGCCCCAGTATATCTACGGCAGGATCAAAAGCGCAGCCGAAACATTCAGCAGCTTCAATCTGACCTGCGGAGACGTTACTGCACAGTGCGAAATTGAATTCGATGGATATGAATTCTCAGACACCGGCACCATGCTACTGCCGGAATACGGCGCGGAACCGTCGTACCGCATGGAGTTTTCTGTCCGAAAGAACTAGTGGACGATGTGGTCCCGCCATATAGTATTTTATGCAAGATCATATTTCACGACATCGATATTTACGTCTCCGTCTGCGAAAAAGGAAATCCCTTCCGCCGACTGGTCTGTGTAGATTGTCGCCGTCATGACCTGCTCACCGTCGTTTATGAAGACCTCTGCGCTGAACCTGTCAAGGATCACCCGCAGTTTCAGTTCACCGTTTTTACTGTTCACCAGACACCGGCGCTGATGAATGATCGCTCTTCTGGAACCGGAAAATTTCCTGTCGATTTTAAGAACGGATTCATGAGGACGGAAACTGAGCGCCGTCTGGTATGTATCATCCTGAGCAAAACGCAGCGCGAATTTCCGGTACATATTTTCTAAGTCGCCGGGGCGGACGGTCAGTTCCAGATCGATCCTTCTGCCCCGGATCCCGTCCAGACGTATCACATCGGTAAATGCAACATTGCGGTACTCTTTTTTATTCTTCCGCATCTCTTCCAGCTCTCTGACCGGACGCTGGTAAAGCCGGTTGTTCTTTATAAAAAGCTCTCTTGGAAGACTCATCTGCCCCAGCCATTTTTCTTCCGGCGAGCGGATCGCACATGCATCCCAGTTCTGCATCCAGCCGATCATCACCCGACGTCCGTCCGGCGTCAGGATCGTCTGAGTCGCATAGAAGTCAATTCCATAATCAATGGCCTGATCATACTGCTCTGTAAAGTTTCCTGTCTCTTCATCATATTCTCCGATCAGGCAGACCGTTCCGTTTCCGTTATGATATTCAAATCCTTTCGGCAGCATATCCTGCGGACTTGTCAGCAGCACCCATTTCCCGTCCAGTCTGAAGAAGTCAGGACACTCCCACATCTTCCCGAAACGGTTATGATTGGATGCCAGAATGCTCATAAACTTCCATTCAAATCCATCCGGGCTGGTATATAATAATATCTGTCCGCTTCCGTCTGCCGGCCGGCTTCCGACCACGCAGCAGTATGTGCCGTCTTCTTTCTGCCATATTTTCGGATCCCGGAAATCATGTACGCTGCTTCCCTCCGGAAGATCCGCTTTATCCAGGACCGGATTCATCTCATACTTTTCATAATCCACACCGTCGCCTACGGCAAGACACTGAGTCTGGATATCCCCATATCCGCCGTCCGCCTGCCGTTCCCGGAGCACACCGGTATACATCAGCAGATGCCTGCCGTCCGGAAGCGCTACCGCGCTCCCGGAGAAACATCCGTCCCGGTCACAGGCATCATCCGGTGCAAGTGCCGCCGGAAGATATTCCCAGTGCAGAAGATCACTGCTTACCGCATGTCCCCAGTGCATCGGTCCCCATTTTGTTTCATACGGATAATACTGATAAAACATATGATACTGCCCATTGTAGTATGAGAAGCCGTTCGGATCATTCATCCAGCCAGTACGCGCAGACAAATGGAAATCCGGCCGCTCCTCTTTCTTTATCATCTTTTCAGAAGCTTCTTCGTATTTTCTTGCTTCACGCAGTGTCTGACTTGTCATATTGATTCGATTCCTTTCCTGCTTAATTTCCGGACGCGGCATCCGCGGACCCTGCCGCTTCAAGCTCTGCAAGGGATTCCTGATAGCTGTCGAAATATTTCTGCTTGATCTGCAGATATTCGGATAAACCGTAGTCCTCCATCTTCTGGAGATACTCGTCCCACTCTTCATCGATCCCGCCGTTTAAGATCCAGTCCGCTTTCTTCTGTTCCGCGTATTTCTTGATATCTGTATCAAGCTGTGATACCCGGTTCGTATCATCAATGCTCATAAATACATTCGGATAGACATATTTACTGTGCATGTCATCCAGATAGACCTCATGCATATTATCAAGACGCCATTTCGCATCATCCGGCTGTGTTACATACACATCATAATAATCATTAAGCACAGCGAGCGGGCCGTTTACAGACTGTGCCTGCCGTACTTCCACCGGTGATGCATCGCCCAGGGCCAGATGCTTCAGCATCGGTCCGCCTTCTGCGTTCGTACTCATCTCAAAGATATTGTCCGCATCTTTCTCGCCATAGGTTCCCCAGTTGTTCTGCGGAGACTGAAGCGGGGCATACATCTGGTCGATCCACGCCGCTGCCAGAGCCGTATCGCGGCAGCTGGTCGTAAGCACACATCTTCCGCGGTCAAAGCCGCTTGTCTCGCTTCCGTTCTGACGGGTAATATTGACAAGGCCGTCCGGTCCCGCCAGAGCCGGCATCATCACGTAATCCTCATAGTTGTCGATATTTGCGATATCCCATGTGAAGCAGAGACCGTATCTGTGGTTCTTTCCTTTTGCGACATATGTGGACCATTCCTGCGTAAATGCCTCGGGATCCACAAGATCCTGCTCTACCAGAGAGTGCAACCACTTGATTCCTTCTTTATACCCTTCCTGTACTGTGGTATATATTACCTCGCCTTCATCTGTCACTGCAAAATGATCGCCGGTATCTCCATAGCCTTCGCCGAAACCATTGATCAGGATCGCCGGATCCTGATCGCCGTTATTGATGATAAACGACATCGGGATCACATCGCCCTCAATATTAAATTCCTTTTCAAGAGCATCTGCATTGTCCCGGAACGCGATGAGCGCCTGCTCCAGTTCTTCTGTTGTAGTCGGCACTTCAAGTCCGAGGAAATCCAGCCACTTCTTATTGATATACGGGATGTCACCGATAGCCTGGATCGCTTCCTTGCCCTCACCCAGCTGCTCGATCCAGGGGAAGGAATAAATGTGGCCGTCCGGCGCTGTAACCATTGTCCTGTATTCCGGATATTTTTCAAACACAGCCTGAAGGTTTGGCATATATTTGTCTATCAGGTTTTCCAGCGGGATGATGATGCCCTGCTTCGCATACCGGAGCAGATCGTAATCGTTCATACCGGCCGTAAAAAGTCCGTCCGGAAGGTTGCCGAACTGCGCCAGTGCCAGATTCTTCTTGTCGGCAAACTGGTCGTCCACAAAACATGTCCAGTCAATATGTACATTAGTCTGCTCCTCCAGCCTCTGGAAGATCAGTTTATCATTCGGCTCCTGTGTCGTCGTCGCCGGAGCGCTTGTAATAAACGAAAGTTCTTTTGTCTCTTCGAGCGGAAAGGTTACTTCTTCGACCGGCGTATCCGGATCTGTATCTGCAACCTGCGCATTTCCACTGCTGCATCCGAACAGGGACATTGTCAGTATCAGTGACAGGCCAAGGCCCGTCAGTCTTTTTATTCTTTTTCTCATCACTTCTCGGCCTCCTAACCCTTGACAGAACCAACCATGATTCCTTTGTCGAAATATTTCTGGAAGAACGGATACATGATCAGCAGCGGCAGACTGGATACAACGATCGTTGCATATTTGAGCAGTTCCGCTACTTTTGCCATTTCCGCCGTACTCTGGATATCCGCGATCATTCCCGGCTGCGGTGTATTCTGCACCAGGATGGATCTGAGCACGAGCTGCAGCGGCTGCATATCAGCATCATTCAGATAGATCATTGCATCAAAATAGCTGTTCCACATTCCTACAAAAGACCAGAGCGCCAGCACCGCGATGATCGGTTTGCACACCGGCATCATGATCTTGAAGAAATGCTGAATCTCGCTTGCCCCGTCCAGTGCGGACGCTTCTCTGAGTTCTGTCGGGATCGACTGGAAGTATGTTCTGGCAAGGATCATATTCCACACATTAAACGCGCCCGGGAGCAGGATGGCCCACACGGTATTGACCAGATGCAGGTTGTTGACGAGGATGAATGTGGGGATCATTCCGCCGCCGAAGAACATCGTGATCACAAAGATCACATTAAAAAATTTTCTGCCGACAAATTCTTTCTTGGACATCGGATAAGCCGCCAGCAGTGTAACAAAAACCGAGATCACGGTAAATGCCGCCGAATAAAAGAATGAATTGGCAAATCCTCTCCAGATCATATCATTTTCCAGTACCCGTTTATATGCATCCAGCGTCCAGTCTTTAAAATCAAAACTGATCCCCTGATTGTTCAGTACATTCGGATCCATAAAAGAGGCGAGCACCACATAGACCAGCGGGACAAAAACCGCGAGCACAAAGAGCCCAAGAAGTGTATAACCCACACCCAGGATTATGCGGTCGGACGTCCCGAGTTTCATTTTTCTTCTCGTTTCCATAGTCATATCCCCCTTTTATAATCCTTCACCGTCATTAAGTTTCTTTACTACCCAGTTTACGAAGATCAGCAGGATCACATTTATGATGGAATTAAACAATCCCACTGCCGTAGAATAACCGTAGTCGCCATTCAGAAGACCGAGTCTGTATACATATGTAGAAAGGATCTCGGAAGCCGGCAGGTTCATATCTGTCTGCAGCGCATATGCCTTCTCAAATCCGATGCTCATAATATTACCTGCCTGCAGGATAAACTGTATTACGATGATATTCTTGATGGCTGGAAGCTGTACATATCTGATCTGCTGCAGGATATTCGCGCCGTCCACGATCGCTGCTTCTTCCAGGTCTTTGCTGGCATTTGAAAGCGCCGCCGTGTACATGATCGAAGACCAGCCTGCCGTCTGCCAGATCCCGCTGGCTATGTAAATTGTCCGGAATGCCTCCGGCATGGTCATCCAGTTGGTGTCAATACCGAACAGGGAGTTGATCGGGCCAACCGGTGACAGGAACATACGCACCATACCACAGAGAACGATGACGGAGATAAAATTCGGTGCGTAGATCAGAAGCTGGATCTTCTTGCGGATCCCCATCCGGCGGATCTGATTGAGCAGAAGCGCCAGGATGATCGGGATCGGGAAGCCCCAGAGCAGTCCGAAGACGCTCAGCTTCAATGTGTTCATCAGATAATTCATGAAATCCGGTGAAGACAGGAACCGTCTGAAATAATCAAGCCCCACCCACGGACTTCCGAGCACGCCTTCGATAACATTGTAATCCTCGAACGCGATCAGAATACCGCCCATGGGCCCGTACTTGAAGATCAGCGTAAGCAGAAGCCCCGGAAGCAGAAAGAATACATAAAGCTGCCAGTTCTTCTTTACATACTTCAGTTTTTCCCGCGGCGTCTGCTTTACAGCAACAGCCGATGTTTTATTTTTACGGAAAACTCTCATTTAGTAACCCCTCCTTTTTTTACATTTGCACCATCCACATTATTTGACCGGTCATTTTATGCATGGTTTATCTAAAGGTTACCTTTACAGTACCATTGTTTGTGCATAATGTCAACATAAACTTTACATTTGCATAATATTTATATTGTGCATTTGCACCATTTTGTTTGTTTTTTCAATTATAAAACGTCATTTAATTATTTTTTGCTTATTCACAGTTTTACATTTGACAAATCATGCACAATCATTTAAATTAAATGTAACAGAATTATACACATAAACGGAGTATTGTATTATGGAGAAAAAAGTTACGATCCAGGATATTGCAGACAGTCTCGGCTTATCCAGAAATACAGTTTCAAAGGCGCTGAACAACACCGGGATCCTTGCCGAAGAAACCCGCCAGAAAATCCTGACGCGGGCGGCAGAAATGGGATACCGGAGATTCATATACCTGCAGCAGGATCAGCCGGAATATAATACCGCCCCCGGCGAACTGGCTCTGATTTCCCAGAACATGCCCTACGGTTCTCATTTTGGGACCTATGCGCTCAATACCTTTCAGGAGAAGATCAGTCAGAACAACTACCGGCTCACTATGTTTCCGGTCCGCGAAGAAGAGATTGCAACACTGCAGCTCCCTCTTGGATTTGACAGAGAAAAGACAGCCGGCATCATCTGTATGGAGATGTTCCAGCCCGAATATATGGAAATGCTGAATTCACTCGGCATCCCTCTGTTGTTTATCGACGCAGCATATGATACAGACTTCACACAGATCAATGCTGATTTTCTGATGATGGAAAACCGGATCAGCGTGTACAACCTGACAGACGCTCTGATTCAGAAAGGGCTTACACGGCTTGCTTTCGCCGGCAACCGCAGGCACTGCCGCTCTTTCTTCGAAAGATGGCAGGGATTTACGGACGCCATGACGGAAAACAGCCTCACCCCCTGTACAACTCAGTTCACAGATACCAACGTCTTCGCAGAAGCCGCTCTTCTGGACGAGACACTAAAACGCACATTAAAACTGCCTGAAGCATTTATCTGTGCCAACGATTTCATCGCCATCGACCTGATCCGCGCACTGCGCAGGCAGGGGGTCCGGGTACCGGAAGATATATTCATCACCGGCTTCGACAACTCCGCCGAATCACGGATCATCGAACCGCATCTGACTACGATCGATATTCCAAGTTCAAAAATGGGATACATCGCAGCCGATCTGCTGCTCTCACGCATCCGCGAACCGGAGACCCCGTATCGCATCATGTATGTACGGACAAATGCAAAATATCGTGAATCCGCAATAATTTAGCCAAAAAAGGCTGCCGCACTAAACTGCGGCAGTCTTTTTTAACTGTTGTATACATTTCTTCCGGACGAACCAGAAGCAGACCGCCTGCATCAGGATCGTGGCGATCCAGGAGCCCGGATATGAGATGAAAAGGAAGAACAGCGACCGGTTGTGCGGGAAGAATCCATAGATCCAGACGATCCTTGTTCCCACCGTTCCGATTACGGAGAGGATCATCGGCACCGCTGAGTGTCCCATACCCCGAAGCGCTCCCGGGATCAGATCCATGATCCCGCACAGGAAATACGGCACCGTTGTAATGGACAGGATCTCCAGCCCGCATGCGATCACTTCTGCATCTGTTGTATAAATCCTGAGCACCTGGGAGCCGAACGCCCAGGCGCCCACGCCCAGGACCAGTGACACCCCCACCGAAAGGATCCCGCAGTCAAGCAGCACCCGGTCCATCCGCTTCTGCTTCCCGACGCTGTAATTCTGACTGGTGAAACTCATGCATGCCTGAGTCACCGCATTGATCGCCGAATACAGGAAGCCGAGAATGTTATTGGCCGCCGTATAGCCCGCCATCGCTGTATCTCCGAAAGAGTTTACAGAAGACTGGAGCATGGCATTAGAGAAATTGATGACCGTACTCTGGATGCCGGCCGGTATCCCTACTGCAAAAATATGTCTCAGATAAATCCATTTCATCGTCAGCTTCGAGAAACGGAGCTGATAGGCCCCTTCCGACCGGTACAGACACCGGAGCACCAGGATGCAGGATACCATCTGGGAACTCACCGTGCCGATCGCCACGCCTGCAACGCCAAGCGGGATCACGATGACCAGAAGAAGATCCAGCACCACGTTGGTCAGGCCGGCAACGATCAGGTAAAGGAGCGGACGCTTCGTGTCCCCGACCGCCCTTAAGATGGCCGCGCCGTAATTATAAAGCATAAAGAACGGCATCCCGCAGAAGTAGATCTTCATGTAGAGCGCCGACTGCCCGATCACATTCGCCGGCGTCGCCATCAGTTCCAGCGCCCCTCTCGACAGCAGAACGCCCACCACCGCCATCAGGATCCCGCTGACCAGCGCCAGGGTAATCGCCGTATGTACCGCCTCCGACATTTCCTTCGTCCGCCCCGTGGCCTGATACCTGGCAGCCAGCACATTGGCACCCAGCGAAATCCCGATGAACAGGTTGGTGAAAATATTGATCAGCGCCGTGGTGGATCCAACCGCCGCCAGCGCCTCCCTTCCGTTAAAATGCCCCACGACGATGATATCCACCGCGTTGAACATGAGCTGAAGGATGCTGGATGCCATCAGCGGAAGTGCAAAGGATACCAGTTTGTCCATGATGGATCCGTTGCACATGTCTATCTCAAATCTGCTGCTTTTCAAATCATGCGCCCCCTTACGCAATTAATGATCATATCATTGATTTTATCACAGCATATCTTACTGCTTTTGACGCTTCCAGTCAACCTTATCTGAGCGTCTCAATCACACCCTTCGCATTCTCATCATCCCGGATGACTTCCCTCACCTCCGGGACTGTGATATGGCCGGCATAGGGATTCTTGATGCTGATGACCGGGGTCGTGATCCTGGCCTCCACTTCCGAACGTTCAAACGCCAGATCCGTATCGATCATCTCGCAGTCTGCCAGCTTCAAGCCCCTGCAGTAACAGAGCGGCTGCGTTCCGATGATCCTGCAGTTCTCAAACGTGATATTTTCCGAGTACCATGCCAGATACTCGCCTTTTACCACGCTGTTCCGGATGATCACATTTTTCGCATGCCAGAACGCATCCTTTGTGTCAAAATTACAGTTTTCAAAAACCGCGTCCGTTATGTACTGGAATGAATATTTTCCCTTCAGGCTGACATTGCGGAAGGCCAGATGATCGGAGCGCATCATAAAGTACTCGCTCTGCGCCGTCGTATCCTCCATCTCAATCCCGCGGACCGACCAGCCGAACTCCGTGGAAATGATGTCGCAGTCCTTTACAACCGCCTTCGCGCACTCCCGCATCGCCTTGATCCCGTGCATCTTCGTATTAACGATCTCCACATGGTCCGTATACCAGAGCGCCGCGCGGCACAGCTCTGTCATCTCCGAATCCGCGATCCGAAGGCCGTGGTCATGCCAGAACGGATACCGGAGATTAAAAAAGCAGTGATCCACACGGACATTGCTGCATTCCTTGAACGCGCTCTCCCCGTCCGCCGGGCCGTCGAACCTGCAGTTCTTTACTTCAATATCCCTGCTGCCGTACAGCGCACGCTCCATGTCAAATGTCTGATTCTCTATTGTCTTCAAAGCATTCGCCTCCTGTTGATCTGTGTACATATGGTTTTCCATATGACATTATACTCCCCGGATCGCAAAACTGCGAATACTTCTTCCGTATGTTCCATTATACCTGAAATGCATACAAGATCTGCCGCCCTCTGACGGCCCCTTATGCATCATTCTTCCGCCGGCTCGGTCCAGAGGCGATCCGATATCGCCGCAAAGTCCACTTCCAGCCGTCCTTCCCAGATTCGGACCGGCACCCGGTCATTGAACGTGTACATGGTGATCTCCGGCGCGTATTCCCCCTCAAATATATAGCATACGATCTTTTCCCGTTTCGGATCCACGATCCAGTATTCCCGCACGCCGGCGTCCATGTATTTTTGCATCTTGACGCTGTAGTCCAGCTTCCGGGTCGACTCCGAGATCACTTCGATGCACAGATCCGGCGCGCCGTAAACGCCCTTTCTCGTGATCCGTTCATTCCGGCAGATAACGGCGATGTCCGGCTGCACCATGGTCCTGTCGTCACAGTCCAGCTGCACGTCCAGCGGGGAGGGCACCACGCGGCAGGGGCCCTTGTTCTTCCGGACATAATTTCCGAATTCCAGCAAAAGCTCCGTCACCAGTTCCTGATGCGTAAAGGTCGGCACTTCCAGAAAGATCAGCACCCCGTCGATCAGTTCCGCGCGCACATCTTCCGGCAGCGCCCGGTAGTCCTCCACCGTATACTCTCCCTGCCGCTTCGTATAATACGGCCTGGCCGCTTCCCGGACCGCATCCGGCGTCATGCGGCTGAGCGCCCGGATATCGCTCTCCGTCATACGATTGTTCAACTCCGGCGATTCACCGTTCAGTCCGTAGAGGACATTCTCCAGCGCACGAAGCGTGTCATACCTCGGAGATTTCGTCTCCCCGCTCAGGATCTTGTTGATCGTTCCGACCGGAACCCCTGACAGCTGTGAAAGCTGCTCCGTGGTCATCCCGAGTTTCTTTTTCCGGCTGTTCAGTTCTTCATACAGCATATTGTCCTCTCCCTTCACATCTTATATCCGATCACATGTTCTGTGTTTATTATATATCCGTTTACGGTATTTGTCAACCGTTTCACCCGTTTACGGATAATCCGCTTGTGCATTTCATTTATTTCCGGTATACTGGTTTACAGATGCCTGAAGACGTCTTCCGGACTTATGCAGAAAAGGAGTGATTTACAGATGAACGTACGCATGGCAGAAGAAAAAGACATCCCCCGCATCCATGAGCTTCTCTCACAGGTCGCCATGGTGCATCACAGGGGACGCCCCGACCTTTTCAAATACGGGCAGCGCAAATATACCGATGAACAGTTAAAGGAAATCCTTCACGATCCGAAACGCCCCATCTTTGCCGGCGTTGATGAAAACGACTGCCTGCAGGGTTATGCCTTCTGCATCTTCCAGCAGCATTTAAACGACAATATCCTGACGGATATCAAAACGCTCTATATCGACGATCTCTGTGTGGATGAGTCAAAACGCGGGGAGCATATCGGCCGGACGATCTACGATGCGGTCCTTGGATTTGCACGGGAACAGGGCTGCTACAATGTCACGCTGAACGTGTGGAGCTGCAACGAAAGCGCCATGAGATTTTATGAGAAATGCGGGCTTAAACCCCAGAAAGTAGGAATGGAAGTCATACTGGATGCATAATGCATCCGGTACGGCTTCCATTTTTTTATTCCGCGCGCAGCGTCCTTACATTGATTCCGTTGACTTCAATGTGATCGTCCACCGGGATCACCAGGCACTGACGCCCGTCGATGATCCGCGTCTCCACCAGATCTGCCCGGTCCGGGTTGACCTTGATCACCACATCCGGCGTCTCAATATTGAATTTGCGCGTCTCCGCAATATTGGCGGCCAGAAGGATGGATTTCTCCCCGGCATTTTCCTCGAAGCTTTGGTCAAAACGCTCCATTTTCTCCTCATCCACACCGCTCTGCTCGAAGACTTTCCGCATCTCCGTCTTATCCAGGGCCAGCGGTTCCGGCTCTTCCTTGTGTTCCTCGATCATGTCGTTGAGCGTCTCGTGGATATTGCGGACGGTCTCAAAATCACTGTCCTCGCCGAGCGTATCCTCGATCAGCATCTGGAACGATTCTTTCTGGTCGTCCGCCGACATGGGCATCTTCGCGCCCAGCAGCTGATCGATCATCTCCGGCTGGAGTTCTGAAGATTTCTTCGTATAATACAGCATACCGTGAAGATCTGTTCCCCGGTCATTGAACGCCGGGAAGAGGAAGCCTTTGTCCGGCATGTCCACGATCCAGTCACGGATCCGGTCCTCGATCCGGTTGTCCTCCGCATTATAGCAAAGTCCCGCTTTGGACAGGGACACGGGGCAGATGCTCATGAGCAGATACTCGTACACCTCATCCGAAGCGTCAAACATTTCCAGGCCGTCCGACGTCTTCCCCGGGATGTCGTACATGGCATGGATCAGGATAATGTAATAATTCTCCGCATACTCATATGTAGCGATCACTTTATCGTAAAATTCATCCAGAAGCATATCGTCTTCCAGCCTGCTGTCGCGCAGTTTCAGGAGAAATTCCTGCGTCCCGCCCGGCATCTCCGCCTCCAGCGGGAACTCCAGGTTGAGCATGTTTTTCCCCACCGTGCCGGACAGCGTTTTCTTAAATATATCAAAATATTTAAACGCCTCTTCTTCCGGAAGCGACAGGAAAGCCTCCTTTGATTCCAGTTTTTTATTTTTTTCATGATCCACATAGCAGCCGCAGATGCGGGTGATCGCGCAGTTCGCCGGAGTGAACTGTTTGCGGATCTCAAGGATTTCCTTCTTATTCAATGATATGCACCTCTTTTATTTTTCTTCCGTTATTGTCCATCATACCGCATATCCGCCGGTAAAAAAAGATTTGATTTTCATCCGCATGTGTGATACCATAACTGCGAAATCAAAAATCAAATCGTTACTCATGCAGGTACACGCCGCCGGGCGTGACCGTTTGGCATTCGGCTGCATATCGTCAGGCCTTAGCAGATATGCAGATCCGGATGTTTTTTTATGAAAGGAACTATGACATGACTGCTTCAACTGAACACAATACTCCGCTTTTTCCACTTTTCCTCCGGTATGTCTCCGCAAATGTGCTCGGCATGATCGGCTATTCCTGCTACATTCTCGCGGACACATTTTTCATTGCCCGGGGGATCGGCGCGGATGCGCTTGCCGCGCTGAACCTTGTCCTTCCGGCATACAGCCTGATGAACGGCACCGGTCTGATGATCGGCATGGGTGCAGCCGCCCGGTACACGATCTCCTCCGCGCAGCCCGGCCGCGAACTGCACCGGACCATTTTCACCCAGGCGCTGTACCTTACAGCACTGGCTGCCGTGATCTTCAGCTGCGCGGGGCTCTTTCTGCCGGAACAGATCGCCGTTTTCCTCGGGGCGGACGCGCAGACCGTCGGCTATGCCGCTGATTATATCCGCATCCTGCTGGTCTTCTCGCCCCTTTTTCTCGGCAACAACCTTCTGCTCAGCTTCACGAGAAATGACGGCGCGCCCGGCCTTGCCATGACCGGCATGATCGTGGGAAGCCTGACAAACATCGTCCTTGACTATGTATTTATCTATCCGCTGGGCATGGAGATGACCGGTGCTGCCATTGCAACAGCAACCGCGCCTGTGGTAAGCATGCTGATCATGTTCTCCCGGTTTGTCCGGAAGCAGAATCATTTCCGCCCCGTGCGCACGCGATTGTCCCTGCGCCGCTGGGGAGATATCTGCGCACTCGGCGTCTCTTCACTGGTCACGGAAATGTCCTCCGGCATCGTGATCATTGTATTTAATTTCCTGATCCTGGGGCTGAACGGCAATACCGGCGTGGCAGCTTACGGCATCCTGGCAAATATCGCCCTCGTGCTGGTGGCCATCTTCACCGGCATCGGACAGGGGATCCAGCCGATCGTGAGCCGCTATACGGGAGAGAACGGAAAAAGCCAGCGGCGGAAGCTGCGGCGCTATGCGCTGACCAGTTCCCTGCTGCTGGCATCTGTTTCCTATATCCTGATCTTCTTTTTCGCGGTTCCGATCGCCGGGCTCTTTAACCGGGACCATGATCCGGTCCTTACCTCGATCGCGTCCAGCGGGATGAAGATCTATTTCCTCAGCCTGTTCTTCTCCGGCATCAATATCGTCGCAGCCGCAATGCTGAGCTCTGAAGACCGGCCCCGGCAGGCATTTGCCGTATCCGTTCTCCGTGGATTCATCCTGATCATCCCCGCGGCTGCAATCCTGGCCATGTGTCTGGGGCTCACCGGTGTATGGATGTCCGTGCCGGTGACAGAAGCTGCCGTGGCGGTTCTCTCCCTTATCTTCCTGTTCCGGAAGTCCCGATAATCTGTTGCCCTGTATGAAGGATGCGGTTCGCATTTGCAACCCGCTCTTTCGAGGGCGGGTCAATCCCCGCCAGAGGATAATCATATCCCAGTTCCTTCCACTTGTACTCCCCGAACGTATGATAGGGGAGTACTTCTACTTTCTGTACATTTTTCAATGTACTTATGAAATCATATAATTTCTCAAGGTACTTATCATCGTCATTTCGCTCCGGAACAAGCACATGCCGGATCCATACCGGCTTCCCGGTCTCAGACAGATACCGCGCCATATCCAGGATATTCGCATTGGTCCGACCGGTCAGGATCTTATGCTGCTCCATATCAATATGCTTGATATCCACCAGCAGCAGATCCGTATACCGCATCAGCTCATTAAACTTTCCGAAAAAAGGCTCCTCCCGGGTAAAAGGCGCGCCGCTCGTATCGATCGTCGTGTGAATGCCCTTCTCCTTCGCCTTGCGGAACAGCTCGATCAGAAACTCCATCTGCATGAGCGGCTCCCCGCCGCTCACCGTGATCCCGCCTTCAGTTCCCCAGTATGACTTATACCGCAGCGCCTGGGAGAGAAGATCATCCGTACTTCTCTTCAGGCCAACCTGCATATCCCAGGTATCCGGGTTGTGACAGAACTGACAGCGCATCGGACAACCGGACACAAAAATGACAAACCGCACACCGGGTCCGTCAACCGAGCCGAAACTCTCCGTAGAGTGGATAAAACCGTCCATCTTTCTCCTTTCGGGGACGTAGTAAAATTGAAAATGACTACGTCCCGGATTAGCATTTGCCCTGTCCCTTTTTGAGTTTTACCGTGTCCCCTATGTAATAGTGCACAATTTGGTCATTCAAAACCCCCATGTAATCATTCGCGATTTGTGCACTTTTCAAGAGGGACAGGGCTATTTGTAAAATGGGACAGGGTTATCATCAATCGGGGACGTAGTAAAATTCAATTTTACTACGTCCCCGATTGAAGTTACATCCTGTCGTGGCAGGTTCTTGCGATTACGTCCATCTGCTGCTCTCTTGTCAGGTCGATGAATTTGACTGCATATCCGGATACGCGGATGGTGAAGTTTGCGTATTCTTCTTTTTCCGGATGTTCCATCGCATCGATCAGTTTTTCTGTTCCGAATACATTTACGTTCAGGTGATGTGCACCCTGGTCGAAGTATCCGTCCAGTACGTGTACGAGATTGTTCTTCCGCTCGTTGTCATCGTGTCCCAGTGCACCCGGGCTGATGGTCTGGGTATTGGAGATTCCGTCAAGCGCCTGCTCGTACGGAAGTTTTGCAACGGAGTTGAGGGATGCCAGCAGGCCGTTCTGCTCTGCTCCGTAGGACGGGTTTGCACCCGGCGCAAGCGGCTCGCCTGCTTTTCTTCCGTCCGGAAGGGATCCGGTCGCCTTGCCGTACACCACGTTGGAGGTGATGGTAAGGATGGATGTCGTCGGCTCTGAGTTTCTGTAGGTATGGCATTTTTTCAGCTTGCTCATGAATGTGCGGAGCAGCCATACTGCGATCTCGTCCGCGCGCTCGTCGTCGTTTCCGTATTTCGGGAAATCGCCTTCCACTTCGTAGTCAACCGCCAGGCCGTCCTCATCGCGGATGACTTTTACTTTCGCGTATTTGATCGCGCTTAAAGAGTCGACCACATGGGAGAATCCTGCGATGCCGGTAGCAAATGTACGCCTCACGTTTGTGTCAATGAGCGCCATCTCAGCCGCCTCGTAATAATATTTGTCATGCATGTAGTGGATCATGTTCAGTGTATCGACATACAGCTTGGACAGCCACTCCATCATCTGGTCGTATTTTTCCATGACTTCATCATAGTCAAGGTACTCAGATGTGATCGGACGGTACAGCGGGGATACCTGCTGTTTTGTCTTCTCATCCACACCGCCGTTGATCGCGTACAGAAGGCATTTCGCCAGGTTCGCGCGGGCGCCGAAGAACTGGATCTCCTTGCCGGTCTCTGTGGCGGATACGCAGCAGCAGATGGAATAGTCATCGCCCCATACCGGACGCATCACATCGTCGTTCTCGTACTGGATCGAACTTGTCGCCACGGAAATGTATGCCGCATACTTCTTGAAGTTCTCCGGCAGGTGTGAAGAGTACAGCACGGTCAGGTTCGGCTCCGGTGACGGTCCCATGTTTTCCAGTGTGTGGAGGAAACGGTAATCGTTCTTTGTTACCATGTGGCGTCCGTCCATGCCGATTCCTGCCATCTCCAGTGTCGCCCATACCGGGTCGCCGGAGAAGAGTTCATTGTAGGACGGGATCCTTGCGAACTTCACCATTCTGAACTTCATGACCATATGGTCGATGAGTTCCTGGGCCTGCTCTTCTGTGAGGATGCCCTTCTTCAGGTCGCGCTCAATGTAAATATCAAGGAATGTGGAAATGCGTCCTACGCTCATTGCCGCGCCGTTCTGTGTCTTGATCGCTGCAAGATATCCGAAATACAGCCACTGCACCGCCTCTTTCGCGTTTGTCGCCGGCTTTGAAATGTCGTAGCCGTATACGGCCGCCATCTCTTTCATGCCGTTCAGGGCGCGGATCTGGTCTGCGATCTCCTCGCGGAGACGGAAATCCGTTCCCTTCATGCCGTGTCTCTCGTACTCAACGAAATCGGACTGTTTCTTCTCGATCAGGTAATCAATGCCGTAGAGCGCCACACGGCGGTAATCGCCGACGATGCGGCCTCTTCCGTATGTATCCGGAAGACCTGTGATGATCTTGTTGTGACGCGCTTTTTTCATCTCAGGTGTGTAAATGTCAAACACAGCCTGGTTGTGTGTCTTATGATATTTCGTAAAGATTTCATGGAGCTTTTCACTCGGAGTATATCCATAGGTCGTACACGCCTGTTCCGCCATCTTGATCCCGCCGTAAGGCATGAACGCACGCTTCAGCGGCTTGTCTGTCTGGAGGCCCACAACCTGCTCCAGATCCTTCATCTCTTCGTTAATGTATCCCGGACCGTATGCCGTCAGGCCGGACACAACCTCTGTCTCCATATCAAGAACACCGCCTTTGGCGCGTTCCTCTTTCTGGAGCTTCTGCAGTTCTCCCCATAACTTGTCTGTCGCCTCTGTGGGGCCTGCAAGGAATGACTCGTCTCCGTCATACTGAGTATAGTTGTGCTGGATGAAATCACGCACATTGACTTCCTCTTTCCAGAGATGTCCGTCAAATCCTTCCCACTGGTCAAAATACGCTTTTGCCATCTTCCAAATCCTCCTCTGAAATCTGTAAATTACTTATTGACATGCGCTAGTATATCATTGACTGCGCAAAAACGCAACCCTAAATATGATAACCATTCTCATTTTTGATATATAAATGCATTTTTGTGCAAATTTTACATTTTATACAACATTTTGTGTTTATTTTTTACATTCATCCATTCTGTAGTAGATTGTTTAAGATCTGACATTCTGTTATAATAACGGAGGTATAAAAAGTGTTGACTTCAAGTGAAAGAAAGGCTCTTACGAAATGGAAATACGAAGATCAACGATGCAGGATCTGGATATCCTCTGCAAAATGTACGAAGACGCCCGGCAGTTTATGGCCTGCCACGGCAATCCGCACCAGTGGGGAACTTCTTATCCGAAACGAACTCTGACCGCTTCAGACATCGAAAGCGGCTGCTCCTATGTATGTGAAGACCACGGCAGGATCATTGCCACCTTCTACTATAAAGAGGGACCCGATGACACATACCGGAGGATCTACGGAGGAGAGTGGCTCAACGAGCATCCTTACGGAGTCGTTCACCGGATCACCTCTGACCAGACTGTAAAAGGAACCGCATCGTTCTGTCTGAACTGGGCCTTTGAACAGTGCGGCAACCTGAAGATCGATACTCATCGGGACAACCGGATCATGCAGCACATGCTCGAAAAAAACGGATTTAAATATTGCGGCATCATTTATACGGATGACGGCAGCGAACGAATGGCATATCAAAAAGCGGAGTGAAGATTCACCCCGCCTTTTTACTGTTCTTTTTTATGCATGGATCACTGGTCAAACCGGATCTTCAGATATGCTTTAATCTCCTTCACGCATTTTTCAAATCCAAGCTTGCCGCTGTTCAGGCACAGATCATAATTTCTCGCATCCGCCCATTCATGTCCCGTATGGTAACGATAGAAATTTCCTCTGTACTCATCTGTCTTTTCAATGAACTTCTGCATTTCTTTCTCCGTCATGCTGTGGCGTTCCATGGAACGCTCCAGACAGAACTTCCGGTCCGCGTGGATAAATACACTGACCACATTCGGATACTCTCTCAGTACGTAGTCCGCGCACCGTCCGACGATCACGCAGGACTCCTTTGAAGCAAGATCTTTGATGATCTTCGCCTGATAGTTAAACAGATTGTCATCTGATGTAAATTCTTTATTTTCCGGCGTCAGCAGTTCCCCGTCATAGGGACGGCTGAGGATGCGGAACCATGGCGCATGTCTGACCTTCTCATCAGACATTCCGAAAAGCCGCTCGTTGATCCCGCTGTCTTCGGAAGCCATTCTGAGGATCTCGCGGCTGTAACAGTTGATGCCCAGTTCCTGCGCAAGCATCGCACCGATCGTCTTACCACCGCTTCCATACTGTCTTGCAATCGTAACTACGATATTTTTCATGATCTTCCTCCTGTTCTACTCGCCAAGATATGCTTTCTTAATGGAATCATCTTCCAGAAGATCTTTCGCATTCCCCTCCATGGTAATGCGCCCGGTCTCGAGTACATATGCCCGGTCCGCGATAGACAGAGCCTTTTTCGCATTCTGCTCCACAAGGAGAACGGTGGTGCCGCTCTCACTCACAGAACGGATGATATCAAAAATCTCATTTACAAGGATCGGCGAAAGTCCCATGGAAGGCTCATCCATCAGAATGATCTTCGGACGGGACATAAGCGCCCGGCCCATCGCCAGCATCTGCTGCTCCCCGCCGCTCAGGGTTCCGGCCATCTGGTTCTTCCGTTCTTCCAGACGGGGAAAACGTTTGTATACATTTGCCAGGCTTTCCTCGATCTCACTTTTGTCTTTTCTGGTATATGCACCCATTTTCAGGTTTTCATATACGCTGAGTTCCGCAAATACGCGCCGACCCTCCGGCACATGCGCCATACCCATGGAAACGATCTTATGGGCCGGCACTTTTGTAATATCTTTTCCCTCAAAGGTCACGCTGCCCTTCTTCGGGGAGATCAGACCGGTGATCGTATGAAGCGTTGTTGTTTTACCCGCTCCATTGGCACCGATCAGCGCGATAACCTCTCCCTGATTGACTTCAAAGGAAATCCCCTTAATGGCCTGTATCACACCGTAATAGACTTCCAGATCTTTTATTTCAAGCATTGCCATTGTCCGTATCCTCCTATTCTCCGAGATAAGCCGTAATAACCTGCGGATCGTTCAGTACATCCGATGTCGCGCCCTGGCTCAGGACTTCACCGAAATTCAGAACCGTCAGCCTCTCGCAGATCCCGCTTACCAGTTTCATATCATGTTCGATCAGGAGGATGGTCATCTTAAACTCATCTCTCACGAACCGGATCATATCCATCAGTTCTCCCGTCTCATTCGGATTCATGCCGGCCGCCGGCTCATCCAGGAGCAGAAGCTTCGGCTCCGTAGCCAGCGCCCTTGCGATCTCCAGCCTTCTCTGCTGCCCGTATGGAAGGTTTGAAGCTGTCACCTGGGCCACTTGATCCAGATCAAATACTTTCAGAAGTTCCATGGCCTGCTCATCCATCTCCCTCTCCACTTTCCTGTAGGAGGGAAGGCGCAGGATCCCGGAAACGGTCGGATAATGATGTTTGTTGTGCAGCCCCGCTTTCACATTGTCCAGCACACTGAGCTGTTTGAACAGACGGATATTCTGGAATGTACGGGCAATGCCTGCCTTGCTGATATCAATGGTCTTCTTTCCGGTAATATCTTCACCATCCAGAAGGACTTTACCGCTGTCCGGCCTGTACACGCCTGTCAGCAGGTTAAAAACCGTAGTCTTGCCGGCTCCGTTCGGACCGATCAGGCCGTATAATTCCTGTTTTTCAATAGAGATGTCAAATGCATTCACCGCACGGAGGCCGCCGAATGAAATGCCCAGATTTTTTACTTCCAGTAATGCCATTATTCCCCAGCCTCCTCTTTCTTTCTTCCGAATCTCAGATGACGTTCTCTCCACTCCATCGCCTTCGGCGCCCAGTTAAAGAGCATCATAGCGATCAGGACGATCGCATAGATCAGCATACGGTAATCCTGCATTCCGCGGAGAAGCTCCGGAAGAAGAGTCAGGATCACAGCCGCGATCACAGAACCACGGATGCTTCCGATGCCGCCCAGTACGACAAATACAAGGATCATGATCGACTGGTTGTATCCGAAATTATTCGTATTTGCCGTAAGTGTGGACAGATTATGCGCATAAAGCACGCCTGCGCTTCCCGCCAGTGCTGCGGAAACGGTAAACGCCATCAGTTTATACTTTGTAATATTGATCCCGATGGATTCCGCTGCGATCCGGTTGTCGCGAATCGCCATGATCGCACGTCCGTCACGGGAATTGATCAGATTCAGGATCACGAAAAGACTGATCAGGATCATAATAAATCCGATCAGAAATGTGGAATCCTGCGGCGTACCCGTAATTCCCTGCGGGCCATTCACAATGACCGTCCCGTCCGGCTCCATATCCAGCGCCATCACATCTTTCATAGAGAAATGAAAACCATTGGAATCTTTTCCGATAAAAAGGACATTCACCAGATTCTTTATGATCTCCCCGAACGCCAGTGTCACGATCGCAAGATAGTCGCCTTTCAGACGAAGTACCGGGATGCCGATCAGAATACCGAATACGGCTGCCACCGCAATACCGATCAGCATAGCCAGGAAAAACCGCAGAGCGTCAACCGTGATCACCTCTTTCATGCATTTGGAGAAAAAGGCGCTGGAGAAGGCACCCACACACATGAATCCCGCATGCCCCAGACTGAGTTCGCCCAGAATGCCGACCACAAGGTTCAGTGAAACCGCCATGATCACATAGATGCAGACCGGAACCATGATGCCTTCGATCAGGCTGGGCACACTTCCTGTCGCGATCAGCGTCTGCATAATGACAAACGCAGCGATCACGATCGCGTAAGTGATCAGATTATTTTTTGTCGTTTTGTTCATTGCTTTGCTCATTACTTTTTTCATGCCGTCCACCTACACTTTCTCCTGAATCTTTTTGCCCAAAAGTCCTGTAGGCTTCACAAGAAGCACGACGATCAGCACGGCAAACACGAGCGCGTCCGCCAGCTGCGAAGAATAGACTCTTCCGAAGATCTCAATGATGCCGAGGAGCAGTCCTCCGATAAATGCGCCGGGGATCGAACCGATGCCTCCGAATACGGCTGCCACGAACGCCTTGATGCCCGGCATGGCCCCTGTGTACGGAGTCACACTCGGATATGCGGAACAGTACAGCACACCCGCTACTGCCGCCAGCGCCGAACCGATGGCAAAAGTCAGCGCGATCGTCCCGTTCACGTTGATCCCCATCAGCTGGGCAGCACCCTTATCCTCTGATACCGCGCGCATGGCCTGTCCCGGTTTCGTCTTCTGAACAAATGCAACGAGCACCGCCATGATGATCAGGCAGACAACGATCGTCACGATCGTGACGCCCGAAATACTGATCTGCCCTCCTGCCAGGGTGATTCCCGTCCACTTGATCACCGACGGGAACGTCTGCGCATTTGATCCGAATACAAGAAGCGCGATATTCTGAAGCAGATAGCTGACGCCGATGGCTGTGATCAGTACTGACAGTGATGACGCCGCATTTCTGAGCGGCTTGTACGCCACGCGCTCGATCACCACGCCAAGTACAGTACATACTACAATAGCGATCAGTACTGCAATGACCGGAGACAGTCCGGCCTGTGACATAGCGATCAAAGCCATGTAAGCACCGATCATAATGACATCACCGTGGGCAAAATTCAGCATCTTTGCAATACCGTAGACCATGGTGTAGCCGAGAGCAATGATCGCATAGACGCTTCCCAGGCTCAGTCCGTTGATTAAGTACGATATAAAGCTCATTTCCATTCCCTTCCATTCCTTAATCTTTCTCGTAATATCGAAGTGTTAAACACTAATCCTGAATATTATACCATCCCCCGGAACGGTTATCAATATAAAAAAACGAGCACACTCGGTTTTTTATAACAGTTCAGCCATCCGGAATAAAACCTGTCCTGCTTTATTCCGGATGGCTGAACTTCACTGTCTGCAGAAAGCCTTTAAAAATGACCTTTAAGCTTCCCTTTCTTCCCACTTTCTATAAATTGCTTCCAGCGCATCCACTGTACCGTCGATCCCGAGAAGACTGGTGTTGAACATCATCGCATTGTCTTCAATACCGCCCCATGTCCTGCCGGTCCGCGCTTCATAATAATTCTTTCTCTCCCGGTCCGTCTTCTTCACCTTATCAGCCGCCTGTTTCTCATCCAGCTTATACAGTTTCATGATACGGCGGATGCGGTCGTCCTTAAACGCATAAATAAATGTATTAATGCAGTTCGTATAATCCCCCAGCACGTAATCCGCACATCTCCCGACAAAGATCCCCGGGCCTTCCTCCGCCAGTTTGCGGATGATCGCACACTGCCTGTCAAATACACGGTCCGTCAGTGTCTGGCCGGATTCGTCACTGTTCATGAACACCCGGTACTCGATGCTGCTCGCTGCATACGCGGACAGGAATCTTCCCAGGATCGTCTCATCGACTTTCGTCGCATCTTCATTGCTGATCCGGAGTTCCTGCGCGGCCATGCGGATCAGATTATGATCGTAGAGCGGGATGTCAAGCCGTTCCGCCAGCCGGTTGCCCACCTCGTGTCCGCCGCTTCCGAACTGTCTGCCAATGGTAATGATCGTATGTTGCATCATAGTATGTCACTCCTCCCTGCGGGTCGCTGTAATTATAGTTTGATTATACCATCATCCGCTGAGATTTTGGCAGAAATTTTTATTATTTTTTCAATCTTTTCTGTATTTTCTGATTATTTTACCTTCTCCGATCAGACAGATCCTTTCTTCCGCTCACGATCGTGTAATAACTCCTGGAAGTGATCACATACACGGCCACATAAAAGAGCGCGAACACCAGATAGCAGCATACCGTCACCAGGACCAGCAGCCTCTCTTCCGTGGCCGAGAGCAGCATCAGGATCTGGGAGATCAGCGGGAACGCGAATGCCAGATGGACGCCCGCCGCAATAAGCGGCAGGAAAAATACCGTCAGCACCTGGGAGTTGATGCTCTGCTTCACTTCCTTCCGGCTCATCCCTACTTTCATCAGGATATCAAACCGGTCCTGATCCTCGTACCCTTCCGAGATCTGCTTGTAATACATAATAAGCACCGTGCCGAAGAGAAAGACGGCCCCGAGCATCACGCCCAGGAAGAACAGGCCCCCGTTCAGGGCGATGATATCCGCCCGTCCTTCTGCTTTCGAATCCAGTGTATACCCCGGATAATCCACCGCCGGATCTTCCTGTCCGGTCAGTTCCGACATCCGTTCCACGATCGTCCGGTAGATCTCTGTCTGCTTCTCATCATCACAGGACAGGTCAACCCCGTAGCTTTCCCGAATGTACGACGTGGCCAGGCTTTCCGTCGGATCCGGCGATGCGGCCAGTGTATTCCTGTAATCATTGATCTGACGGATCACCGCCATATCCGGCGCCACGATAAACCACGATCCCATAATATTCGCCTGGGCCATCCCCATATTGAACGGCTGCCGGTCCATGAGCCGCACGTTCCACGTGCCGCAGCCGTCGATCGTCAGGCTGTCTTCATGAAACTCCGTTTTATAGGGATACAGAAGGATCTCATCATCCGCCAGTTCCGCCCCGGCGCCGCTTATGGCGTTGTAATCCTCAAGCGTGATCATATAGATGCCGCGCAGGGACTCAACCTCGCCAACGCCCACGCTGGCAAACGGCTGGTCCAGCCGGAACTGATCCCCCAGCGCAAACCCTGCGGTCTCATAGAAATGGAAGTCCTCCACATTCTCCGCCGTCTCCCCGTACTCCGCCAGCACGTCTTCCGTCAGGTCCCGGTAGCTCTGCGTCTCCCCGTAATCGTCCGAGACGAACTCCATGCAGATATCGTGCGGGAATCTTCTCTCCACCGCATCTTTCGTCTGGGCATACATGCACACGGTGGACGATACGGTGACCAGCACCATGGTGGACAGGATGCAGATGGACGCAAGTCCGGCGCCGTTGCGCTTCATCCGGTACACAAGAGATGACAGGGATACGAAATGCTTTGTCTTATAATAATATCCTTTCCGCTTCTGCAGCAGCCGGCAGAGCGCCACCGATCCGGCGATAAAGAGGAAATACGTTGCAATGATCACCATGACCACCGCAAAGAAAAAGAGAACGATCGCCGACATCGGATCGATCACCATGACCGCCAGATAATAGGCGGCAGCCAGGATCAGGGCGCCAAGGACCGCCAGCACCCAATTCGCCCGGGGCGGTTTCTCGCCTACGTTTTCACTTTTTAGAAGTTCCACCGGACGGAGCCGGAAGACCGACACAAGCATCCGCACCATAATAAGGGCAAAGATCCCGATAAACAGTCCGGCTGTCGCGAGGACCGGCCTTGCGCTTACCTGAAAGCCGAACCCGATATGACCGCCCAGGATCCGCATTGCCGCCAGTTCCGCAAGCCTGGAGAAAAGCATGCCGAGTCCCACGCCGGCTACGACCGAGACAAGAGCCGTCAGGACATTTTCCCAGGCAAGGATCCGCACCAGGTTGCGCTTGCCCATGCCCAGGATATTATATAACCCGAATTCCTTCTGCCGCCTGCGGATCAGAAATGAATTCGTATAGTACAGGAAGATCACGGAAAATACCATGATCACCCACACACCCATGCTCAGCAGGGCCTGGAGCATCTCGCCGCCCCGCACTTCCGTAAAATCGGCGCAGAAGCCTAAGTAATACAGGATGTAGTACATCATAGTCATGCAGATGCAGGTCAGAATATACGGGAAATACAGCTTCCGGTTCCTGACGATCCCGTCTTTCGCCAGTTTAATGTAGAATCCGCCCCTCATCGCCTGTCACCGCCTGTCGCCAGTATGGTCAGGGTATCCGAGATCTTCTGATAAAATTGCTCATCCGTCAGACTGCCCCTGTACAGCTGATGGTACACCTCGCCGTCCCGGATGAAGAGCACGCGCCCGGCTCTGCTGGCCGCTTTTACCGAATGGGTCACCATCAGGATCGTCTGCCCTTTTTCATTGATCCGCGAAAACAACGCCAGAAGTTCGTCCGTCGCTTTCGAATCCAGCGCCCCGGTCGGCTCATCGGCCAGCAAAAGCCCAGGATCCGTAATGATCGCCCGGGCCACCGCCGCCCGCTGCTTCTGGCCGCCGGATACTTCATAGGGATATTTTTCCAGAAGCGCCGCGATCCCAAGTTCCTTCGCCACCGGCATCAGCTTCTGCATCATGGATTTATAGTTCTCTCCTTTCAGCACCAGCGGAAGCAGGATATTGTCCCGGATATTAAACGTATCGAGAAGATTAAACTCCTGAAATACAAACCCCAGATTATCCCGGCGGAACTGCGAGATATTCCTGTCCTTTACAGCCGAGAGCGGCTTCCCTTTCAGATACACTTCGCCTTCGGTTGGTTTATCCAGCGCCGCAAGAAGATTGAGAAGGGTCGTCTTGCCGCTTCCGCTCTCTCCCATGATCGCCACATACTCGCCCTCCTCCACGGAAAAATTCACACAGGAAAGCGCCTGCACCTGATTCCCTCCAAACCGCGGGCGATAGATCTTCTTCAGATTCTTCACTTCCAAAACAGTCATCAAAACTGGCCTCCTTTATCATTTCTGCCCCCAGTATATAAAAACGGCCGGAATGCCGACATCGAATCCTGTGACATTCCGGCTGTTCCATGTGACACATTTGTCACACCCGGCGCACGCAAAACGCACCTGCAGATACCGCGGACAGCGCGGGCAGCTGTGTTTATTCCGCCTGCAGCGGATAATTTTCCAGATCGATCACAAATCTGCTGCCCTTTCCCGGCTCTGATGAAGCCGTCAGCCGGTGCCCCAGTTTATCAGCCGCTTTCCGGCTCAGATACAGGCCGATCCCGGTCGATTTCTTATCCAGCCGTCCGTTGTATCCCGTGTATCCTTTTTCAAAGATCCGGGGCAGATCTTCCGGCGCGATCCCGATCCCGGTATCAGTGACACTGATCCGGCGGCGCCTGTCCGCATCGATCGTGACTGTTCCGCCTTCCGGTGTATATTTCACCGCATTGGACAACAGCTGTTCCAGAATAAAAGAGAGCCATTTTTCATCCGTCAGGGCTTTCTCCTCCGTGCCCTCATATACCAGACGGATCCGGCGGCGCACGAACTGTCCCGCATATTTGCGCACCGCTCGGCGTATGATCTCATCCAGATCGTGCTCCCGGATGACCAGATCCGACGCCCCCTCGCCCAGCCGGATATAGGAAAGCGCCATATCCGCATACTGCTCCACCCGGAAGAGTTCCGCTGAAAGTTCACGATTCTCCTGTGTGTCCCGCTGCTGGAGCATAACCTTCATAACTGCGATCGGCGCCTTGATCTGATGGACCCAGACTGCATAATAATCATTCATATCTCTGCGGTCAGCATCCCATTTTTCCTTTTCCGACCGCTTTGACTGTTCTTCCCGCAGGACAAGCGCCTGATAATCCCTCTCTGTCAGACTGTCCGCCCGCGGAAGATATTCCCCGCAGGGTACATCTGCCGGATCGAGCCGTTCCAGTTCCAGGTGTTTTTTCCGATAGCGCAGGAAGCCAAGCGCCAGAAAGAACACTCCAAAAGCCGCTGTCAAAAGCAGCGGATACCAGATCGCTTCCCACCGGATGCCGTATAAGCCGAACACGACCGCATAGCCTGTTCCGCTCAAAAGCACCCACAGCCATAGATACCGGCAGTCATACAGATACTTTCCCAGTTCTCTCATATACGCTCCCCCTCGTTATCTGCCCGTATCCTGTGCCTGCGGGATCAGATATCCCTCGCCCACTTTCGTGCAGATAAAATCAGTAAGGCCGGCTTTATCCAGCTTCTTACGGAGACGGGCGATATTGACGGTCAGTGTATTTTCCTCGATATAGTTATCCGTTTCCCAGAGTTTTGTCATCAGTGTATCGCGGCTGACCAGACGCCCCTTGTTCTCCATCAGTGCCTGCAGGATGCGGAACTCATTTTTCGTCAGATCGATCTTTTTCCCGTCATACGTCAGCGATGCATCGTACAGATTCAGGACCGCCCCGCGGTGTTCCAGCACCGGGATCTTCCCCGCCAGGTCATAGGTCCTTCTCAGCATCGCCTGCACCTTGGCTGTCAGTACATTCAGGTCAAACGGCTTCGCCACAAAATCGTCCGCCCCCATATTGACTGCCATGATGATATTCATATTGTCGGATGCAGAGGAAATAAAAATGACCGGAACGCCGGAAATCTTCCGTATCTCGCTGCACCAGTGATACCCGTTGTAAAACGGCAGCGTGATATCCATCAGCACCAGATGCGGGTCATAGTCTGTAAATTCCGTAAGCACATTCTGGAAATCCTGCACATATTCCGCCTCATTCCCCCACATCTTCATTTCTTTCCGGATCGCCTGCGCCATTGCAAGGTCGTCCTCCACGATCAGTATCTTATACATAAAACGCCTCCCAAACTGTTTTCGTCTGTACTTCCTCTCTTCCGCCTGCAAGCAAAAATCGGTATACAGCGATGAAACATCTCCTGTACACCGATCCGTATAAGAATATTATGCTTCCGGTTCAATGATCCTCATTGCCAGATCCCCGTCTCCACTGATGGAAAATCCGGTCTTTTTATAGAACCCTCTCATCAGTTCATGATACTGATCCGGCCCGGTATATCCCAGCGGCGCCAGATCATATCCCGTAGGCGAAGTGATCAGTGTAACTCCTTTTTTCCCCAGCTGATCCACGATCTCATTCATGCACACCGTGCCATAGCCTTTACCGCGAAGCGCGAAATCATTGAGATAGAACTCCATGATCACCGCCTTCGTCCTGCTCTCCAGCAGATACTCCATATGAAAGATCTGGTATCCCTTTTCAAAGACATCCACCGTCTGCGGACGGTAATGGAATTCCAGGATATGCGCACTCTTGTCCGGGAGCGTCACTGCGCGGAAATAATCTTTTCTTACGTATACCGCTATCGACATACTTTCCTCCTGTTCCGCAGGAATCCGTATTCCGGCGTCTGTTACTCTTCATTCCCCGGTTTTACCGGTTTCTTCTTTCTTGCCACATTCAGCTGTACATTCACACCCATCGGATTAAGTACAACGCCTTTGGCCTCACCGACCAGGATATCCGGGATCTTCTCTGCAGCGATCACCGCTGTCCGCATTTTCTTGCCTTTGATAAATTTCTGAAGTTCCAGGATATCTGTGAAAACAGGCTGATATACATCACCGTTTTTCAGCTTTAACACCGGAATCTGATTATCCGGCTGTACAGCAATGATATAAGAGCCTTTGCTGTAGTGGGCCAGGAGTTCCTCCTGCAGTTCTTTCAGTTCATCGGTCGGCTGCGGCTTCTCCTGACGGCGCATCTCCTGCATAAAATAGATCGCTGTCAGATGGAGAGCCGGATTTTCCACTACTTTTTTCCCTTCCGGAAATCCGGCCGGATCCTTTCTCACGACCAGTTCTGTGAGCTGGATGCTGATCTGCGTATCCGTCCCGTAATTTACCGCAAGACAGTTCACTCCCATTGTATAAAGTCCGGTATAAAAACCGAGAAGCTGCCTGTCCTCCAGCTTTGCGACCGCAGTAAGATACTTCTGGTCCAGCAGTTCCTTCGCCTTTTCCTTCGCGTCCTCCACTCTGTAATATAAAAAGATCTCATCATCAAATGTCTCATCATCACATTTCACAAAGGGGAGCTTCGTCACTGCCGACATAACGACATAAAGTTCTCCCGGATTTCTCAGAGCCGCAAGCGTCTCCTGCTTTGTCACAGATGTCTGTCTATCACTCATGTTATGTATTTCCTTTCCAATCCGTCGCTCCTGCTATTGTATCATATCTTCTGCAGCAGTTCCATTACATATGGCAGAAAAATGACCAGACCGATGATCACTGATATGATCGCCGAGAACAGCACCGCTCCGGCAGCCGTATCCTTGGCGATCTTTGCCAGCGGCTTCTTCTCCTCCGTCGCCAGGTCAACAACCGCTTCCACCGCTGTATTCACCAGCTCCAGGGACGCCACCAATCCGAAAAGCAGCAGACAGATGCACCATTCCGCCGGAGTAATATGAAATAATGTTCCCGCACAGGTGACGGCAATGATCGCCAGACAGTGTATCTTCATATTCCGTTCCTTGCATATTCCCGTCCATATCCCTTCAAAGGCATAGCCGAAACTCGCCGCAAGCGGGTTCTTTTTATCCTTTTTCACAGGTTTCGCCCTCCCGTTTTATCCGTTATTTTTTTCTCGACAGCATATGTTTGATAAATACATACATTACGATCACGAACGCCAGAACATAACCAAACGCCCCCAGCGCCGGTATACCCAGGATCTTCGGGGTCATATCCGTCGTACAGATAATGCTGGAACTGATCAGCAGCGCCATCACCCACAGGCCCATGACGATATTGCGCACCAGTCTGCGCAGCAGCTGCGCCAGTTCGTCCGTCACCTGCAGATCCAGATTGACTTTTGCCTGGCCTTTCAGATACCCGTTCATCATATCCGACACCATGGACGGAATATCAAGCGCCTTGCGGAAAGATTTAAGCACACTTCTCCCGCTGCTTTTCAGTTCTTTCTTAAAATCAAAATTCCGGAAGAATTCACCCGACATATGCGCCGTAGCAATCTCCACCATGTTAATATCCGGAGCAATATCCGCAAGCACGCCTTCCATGTGGGTCAATCCTCTTGCCAGCATAGTCAGTCCGTGAGGCATCTTGATCTTGTTGTTCTTCATTACATCCATGAGATCTGTCATCACCAGAGCCACATTGATCTGCCCCATCTCAGTATTGCCGTATTTCATCAGCAGGCCTTCAATGTCCTCATACAGCTGTCTCTGATCCGGCCGCTCTTTAAACTCTCCCAGAGCCAGCACAGCCTGCTGGATCAGGCCCACATCATTCAGCGCCACACCCTGAACGGCTTTGCCGATCATTTTGCGGTCATGTTCGGTCAGACGTCCCATCATCCCCATATCGATCCAGATGATCTTTCCTTCCCGGATCTTCACGTTTCCGGAATGCGGATCTGCATGGAAAAATCCGTCGTCCATCACCTGCTTGATATAGTTGTCCACCAGTTTGCTGCCGATCTCTTTCAGATCATACCCGTTTTCTGTCAGTGCTTCCTTATCGTCGATCCCGATCCCGTCAATATATTCCATCACCAGCACATTTACTGTCGAATACTGCTGGTAAAGGACCGGCGTCCCCACGAAACTGACGTCTTTATTCCGACGTGCAAACTCTTCCATATTGGCTGCTTCCGTCAGGAAATTCATCTCATCACGGGTCACGGACCACATCTCGTCCAGCACCAGATCCAGATCCGCCATGCCCTTAATGCTGATCGGCGGCATCAGTTTCACCGCCTTGTGAAGCAGGTCGATGTCCCGCGCCATCTTCTCATATATCCCTTTGCGCTGGACTTTAACGACGACTTCGTCACCGTTTTTCAGAACCGCACGATGCACCTGGGCAATAGAAGCAGAGCCCTGCGGCTTTTCCTCTATGGAAGAGAACACCCTCTTCCAGGATCGGCCATAGGACTCCTCGATCACTGAGATCACATCCTCAAACGGCATCGGAGTAACTTCCGAACGGAGCAGCATCAGTTCATCGCAGTAACGCTTCGGAAGGATATCCGAATGCATGGACATAATCTGTCCCAATTTGATAAATGTAGGGCCCAGATCTTCGATGATCTCACGCAGCTTTTTCGGCGTGACACCCCGTGTAATATTGTGCTTCCGCAATACAGATGTAATCTCACGCAGTCTCGAATTATATTCGATCGGCTCTATCGTGCTCATTCGTCTCTGTCTTCCTCTGCTGCCTCTTTCTCAGTTTCCCCGTCATCCGCTCCGCTCTGCGCAAGCTTTTCTTTAAGCGCCCGGACCTGATCCGGCGTCATGCGTTCAATAAGATCGAAAATATCTTCATCCGAAAGTTCTCCGTCTTCGGCTTTTCTGCCTGTCACATCCTGAACCTTCTGTTTGATATTATGCTTCAGTTCCTCGTTGAGTACTTTCCCCTGCTCTACCGTCAGCTCGCCTTTCTCTATCATTTCATCGAGCAGGTCTTTTGACTTCTCCGCTGTAGTAGCTGCCGCGCC
This sequence comes from Candidatus Mediterraneibacter excrementavium, assembly GCA_019120275.1. Lineage (GTDB taxonomy): Bacteria > Bacillota > Clostridia > Lachnospirales > Lachnospiraceae > Mediterraneibacter > Mediterraneibacter excrementavium. The sequence goes on from DWVL01000082.1 coordinate 64,995, forward strand.
GATGCCTGCCAGGATCACTTTTTTGATGTTGTCACTGAATTTTTCCATTTTTAAATCCTCCTGTTTACTGTCTGATTTTTCTCTGTTTGATTCTTTTCTCTGTTCTACCCGTTTGCATTACCGTACTTCTCTTTGTACCTGTCAATGCATTCCTCAATCACTTTCACAGCGCCAAGCGCGCCTTCAAATTCATTGACCGCCGTCTTCTTTCCTTCCAGATCTTTATATACGCTGAAGAAATGCCGGATCTCTTCAAAAATATGTTTCGGAAGTTCAGAAATGTCTGTGTATGCCTCATATGTAGGATCCGCCCAGGGTATTGCAATGACCTTCTCATCTCCGGCTCCCCCGTCCGTCATCTTCATTACACCGATCGGATAACACCTGACCAGTGTCAGCGGCTCCAGCGGTTCTGAACACATAACAAGCACGTCCAGCGGATCTCCGTCATCACCAAGCGTACGCGGGATAAATCCGTAATTCATCGGATAATGTGTAGACGTATAAAGCACCCGGTCCAGAATGATCAGCCCTGTCTCCTTGTCCAGTTCATATTTTTTTCTTGCTTCCCTTGGAAATCTCGATCACAGAAATAAAATCCGTGGGGAATATCCTGTCTTCACTGATGTCATGCCAAATATTTCCCATAATATCCTCCCGTACCTCCTGCAGTCTCCTACAGATTTTCTTTTAATACATTTTCCATGGCTGCCGCGGCGTCATCTTCATCCCCGCCTTCCACAGTCATACGGACCTCTTCGCCATGCTTCACACCCAGCGCCATAAGCTGCATCAGCTTCTTCGCATCAGCTTCTTCGCATCAGCCTGCGCATCTCCTCTGAACACCATAATCTCCGACTGAAATTTCTGTGCCGCTTTAACTACGATGCCGGCAGGTCTTGCATGGATCCCGACCCTGTCAGTGATAACATATGTGAACGTTTTCATCATGTTATCTCCTTTCATTTAATTTGCCGTATCTGAACGGCCTCATATATCTATCTGTTTATAATTTTACCGCGAATAAAGGTTTACGTCCAGAAAAAAATAATCAGAGCCGCAGATGAGGAACTGATTGTATTCCAACAGCCTCATCTGCGGCTCTTCTCTTTATCACTATCACTGATTCTGCATATCTTTCGCAGCGCCAAGCGTTATGCTTACTGTCTTCGCTTCATATCCGTTATCGCCGGACCGCTGTATCACGACATCCACCTTCTCGCCCGCCGCATAATACTCGAGCGTTTGCTGGAGCTGCGACATCCCGCTGATGGTACGTCCATCCAGTTCTGTAATGATATCCCCCGCATCAATGCCCGCATCCGCTGCCGGGCCGTTTTCCACAACCTCCGTCACGACCACGCCGGCCGGTACATTGTAGAGCTGGATCGCTTCTGATGATACATCGCCGCCACGGATCCCGATGTAGGACGCCTGATCCGCATCTACCCTTTCTCTTGTTTCCATATTCATCATTTCCTGCAGACTTCCCTGAGCCTTGTCGATCGGGATCGCAAATCCGATATTATCAACGGAAGCGCCACTGGATGATCCGGAACTCTTTGCCTCATTGATGCCGATCAGCTCACCCTTCATATTCAGAAGCGCTCCGCCGCTGTTTCCGGAGTTGATCGCAGCGTCTGTCTGGATCAGTCCTGTGGACTGGATCGTTGTTCCGTCTCCGTATGTCAGCGTCAGGTCTCTGTCCAGCGCGCTTACATATCCGCTTGTCACAGACTGGCCGTAACCAAGCGCATTCCCGATCGCCACGACCTGATCGCCAAGCTGAAGCGTATCGGAATCACCGATCGTTGCGATCTTGATCTGCTCCATTGTGTCATCCGGTATATCGGAAAGCTTTACAGCAACGACAGCCAGGTCATTATTTACATCCGAACCTTTGACCGCCGCTTCCACGCTGTGTTCATCGATAAATCCGACCGAGAGGCTGCTTGCGCCTTCCACCACATGATAATTGGTGGCGATCAGAAGTTCTTTGTCGTTTTCACCGACGATCACACCGGTCCCGGCTCCCTGCACTTCATACTGTTGTGTGCCGCCGAAGAAGTTTCTCATTTCCTCTACTGTCATCGTCGAAATCGTCACCAGAGACGGCATCGCATTGGCCGCCACCTCTGAAACCGTTCCGGTGTTTCCCTCTGTCTGCCCTGTCGTGCCTGCATTTCCCGCTATCTCCGTCTGCTGCAGCTGAGCGGTTTTGTCCTCCCTGTCAAACACAAGGCTTCCCACGGCATTGACTCCCACCATGGTGCTGCCTGCAACCAGTCCGAACACGAGAGCCATCGCGATCACAATGGCCCATTTTTTCCCCATGGATAATGGTTTTTTTGCCTTCTTCGGATTCTGGTGCGGTGTCTGATAAGCATTCGACTGATACCCGCCCGACTGATAGCCTGTCGTCTGATCCAGCTGCTCTCCTGTATAGTGATATTCCGTGCTTCTATTTTCATTATAATTTTGTTCGCTCATCATACCTGCCCCTTTTCTGAATTACCTGGTTTTCTTTTTACAGTTCACAGGATAGCGGATAATTGTGACGGAATTATGAAAAGCAAACCAAAAAACTGTGACATTTACACCTCTTCGATCCTTACACGGTACTTTTCAGGATCATCCCTGATATTGCAATCCCCGCAGGCTTCCAGCGGCTCATAAATGATCTTCATGACCGGATCGCCCTTTCCGATATCGGCACGGTGCAGATAAACGGTAATGCAAAGTTCTTCCGGCCATCCATCAATATCCGTGGACAGCCGAAGCGAGCGGAACGAGTTATCCCGGCACATCCGGATCACTTCTCCTGCAAACGCCTCTTTGTCCCCGATCCCGTCGGAATTTGCGATCACGATCAGACTGCATCTGCCGCCGGCAAGTGTACTGGAAACCGCATCCGGCGCTGCCCCGGCGTCTGTTCCCATGCGCGAACAGATCAGAACAGCCAGGAGAGAAAACATTCCGGCCACGATCAGAACCAGCGCCGCACGTGTCATCACTTTGTTGCTTTTTGTCATGATTGCTCCTTTTTGTCTCACTTTTACAACCGATTATAAACATCCGGTTAGATAAAATCAATAAAAACGGTGCAGAAAATGAGACATTTCAAGCAATAAAAGGAGGATGCATATCAATGCCAAAACCGCGTTCAAAAACAGGGGAGAAAAATCTGATCAGCAGAAACCTGATCGAACTTCGCAAAGCGCAGGGATTATCCCAGCGCCTGCTCGCCTATCAGCTTCAGCTGAAGGGATATGATATGGATAAAAATGTGATCACAAGGATCGAGACAAATAAGAGATATGTCACAGATATCGAATTAAAAGCGCTCTGCGAAGTGCTCGGCGTCACCTTCGATGATCTGATCGGCAGAGATAATCTGTAAAATTTTCGCTTTACAAAAAATCCCGCCTCCAAAAAGGAGACGGGATTTTTCAGGTCATTTTCTCATTAAGGTAACGCCTGATTAAGCGTTCTTCTGAGCGATCGCTGCCTGAGCCGCTGCCAGTCTTGCGATCGGCACGCGGAACGGTGAGCAGGATACATAGTCAAGACCGATGCTGTTGCAGAATTCTACAGAGCTCGGATCTCCACCATGCTCGCCACAGATACCTACGTGCAGTTTCGGGTTAACCGGCTTGCCGAGGTCGATTGCCATCTTCATCAGTTTGCCGACGCCTGTCTGATCCAGTTTCGCAAACGGATCGTTCTCGAAGATCTTCGCATCATAGTAAGCGTCAAGGAACTTACCAGCGTCGTCACGGGAGAATCCGTATGTCATCTGTGTCAGATCGTTTGTACCGAAGCAGAAGAAATCAGCCTCCTTCGCGATCTCATCAGCAGTAAGCGCTGCTCTCGGGATCTCAATCATGGTACCAACTTCATACTTCATATCTACGCCTGCTGCTTCGATCTCTGC
>DWVL01000083.1 GCA_019120275.1 Candidatus Mediterraneibacter excrementavium
AAGTAATGAACGATGTAGAGCCGAAAGACCGTGATATCGCGATGGTATTCCATAACTACGCTCTGTATCCGCACATGACAGTATATGATAACATGGCATTCGGACTGAAGCTGCGCAAGGTTCCGAAGGATGAGATCGATAAAAAGGTTCGCGAGGCTGCAAGGATCCTTGACCTTGAGAAACTGCTTGACCGTAAACCGAAGGCTCTTTCCGGTGGTCAGAGACAGCGTGTTGCTATGGGACGTGCGATCGTTCGTAACCCGAAGGTATTCCTGATGGACGAGCCGCTCTCCAACCTGGATGCGAAGCTGAGAGTTCAGATGCGTATCGAGATCTCCAAACTTCATGAGAATCTGGGCGCTACGATCATCTACGTAACACATGACCAGACAGAGGCTATGACGCTTGGTACAAGGATCGTCGTTATGAAAGACGGTGTTGTACAGCAGGTAGATACACCGCAGAACCTTTACAATACACCGTGCAACCTGTTCGTAGCAGGATTCATCGGATCCCCGCAGATGAACTTTATGGATGCTGTATGTAAAGTGAACGGCGATGATGTTACACTGACAGTTGGCGAGCATGTACTGAAAGTACCGGCTTCCAAGAAGAAAGCTCTTATCGACGGCGGATATGACGGAAAGACAGTTGTTCTTGGCATCCGTCCGGAAGATGTACATGATTCAGAAGCATTTATCGCAAACTCACCGGACAGCGTGATCACATCTACGATCAAAGTATACGAGCTGCTCGGCGCAGAAGTATTCCTGTACTTCGATGTAGAGGGAACTCAGATGACAGCACGTGTTAACCCGCGTACTACACTGAGAACAGGCGACAAGGCTGTATTCGCACTCGACATGGAGAAGATCCATGTATTCGACAAAGAGACAGAGTTGACGATTACAAACTAATGCCTTAGAATTGGAATAGCAGCTAGGCGGTCGCAAAGATGCTATTCACCGCTGGTCAGACTGACCGGCAAGCTTACCGCTTATCTATTATAATACGAGGGGGCTGCACTTAGATAATGAGTGCAGTCCTTTTCATTAGATAAGGGAAGGCTTGCGAGCGAGTTTTAAAGAATTTATGGAGAATGAGATGGATCATACACAGGAACTTGCAAAAGCGCTTGCGGAACTGAAACGCATTACGGGGGTCACAATGAATGTGACGGCAGGATCCTCTGAGGAAGCTGAACAGGCTCTTACGCAGATCCGCTGTCTGTGCACAGCCTATAAAGAAAAATACAACAAGACGGATTTTCTCCAGGGACTGATGACCGGCGGGATCCCGGCATATGACATAGCGGAGCGGGCGGCCCGCCTCCATATCAATCCGGATGAACAGCGCGTCCTCTTTCTTCTCGAGGCGAAACACATCGATGAGACGGTCGGGGAAATCTTAAAAAGTATGTTCCCGCCACAGACAAAGACATATCTTGTTCCGGTAAATGAGAATTCATTTGCTGTTCTCAGGCCGGTGCGCCCGGGAGAATCCGGAGCAGACAGCAGAGGGATCGCCCGGACGATCGTTGACACGTTAAATACGGAAGCTCTGGCAAAGGTCCAGCTGTCATACAGTTTCATCCTGGACAGTCTGACGGATCTCCCGGAAGCTTTCAGGGAAACCAGTCTGGCGCTCAGGGTCGGACGGCTTTTCTATTCTGAACAGACCATATTCCCATATAATGAACTTGGGATCGGACGGCTGATCTACCAGCTGCCGGTGTCGCTGTGCGAGAATTTCCTGAAGGAAATCTTCGGTTCTGATATCCCGGAGTCTTTTGATGACGAGACGCTTGGAACCGTCAACCGTTTCTTTCAGAACAATCTTAACATTGCAGAGACATCCCGACAGCTCCATATGCACCGCAATACGCTGATCTATCGTCTCGAGCAGATCGAGAAGCGCACCGGACTTGATATCCGGCTTTTTGAGGACGCCATGACCTTTAAGATCGCGATCATGGTGCTGAATTACTTACAGGCAGAAAGGAACTGAAAATTATGAATGACGCATTATATGAACAGCTTATTTCCCGCAGGCCAAAAGCATACGATCTTCCGGTCAGGATCCTCGTGATCCTTGTGATCGTAGCTGTCGCTATCCTCGGGATGCCGTTTGTCGGCTTCCTGTCGTTTGTGATCGCGGTCGTCCTGGCGGTAATCGCATATTATTTTATCTTTCCGAAGCTGAGCGTAGAATATGAGTATATTATCCTGAATCATGACCTTCAGATCGATGCGATCTACAATAAAGCGAAGCGCAAACGCTTGCAGAGCCTGGATATCCAGGGTGCGGAGATTATCGCGCCGAAAGGATCGCCGAGACTGAATTCCTACAGGCCGGATAAGACATATGACTACACATCGGGTGACCCGAACGGGAAAGCATATGCGATCATGATGCCCATGGATCAGAAAAATGTCTGCATCTGCATTGAACCGGATGCTCAGATGCTCGACCACATGAGCCAGTGGATGGGAATGAAAATGTTTAAAGATTGAAATGAGGATTGTTAGCACTCTTATCAAAAGAGTGCTAATTTTCTATTGACTTTTATTTACTGCTGAGCTAGAATGTCTTTTAGACGAAAGGAGTGCTCAATGATGGCAGTAAAAAAAGGAACATTATCAATCGACAGCGAAAATATATTTCCTATTATAAAGAAATGGGTTTATTCGGATCACGATATTTTTGTCCGTGAGATGATCTCCAACGGCTGTGATGCGATCACGAAGCTGAAGAAACTGGATATGATGGGAGAATATGAACTCCCGGAAGACTATAAGCCGAAGATCGAGGTGATCGTCAACCCGGAAGAGAAGACCATGAAATTCATCGATAACGGACTTGGGATGACCGCGGACGAGGTAGAGGAATACATTACCCAGATCGCATTTTCCGGTGCGACACAGTTCCTGGAGAAATACAAAGATAAAACGACAGAGGACGACATGATCGGCCATTTCGGACTGGGCTTTTATTCTGCGTTCATGGTGGCTGACGAGGTGCAGATCGATACGCTTTCCTACAAAGAGGGCGCCGCGCCGGTGCACTGGGCGAGCCAGGGCGGCACGGAATATGAGATGCAGGAAGGGAATAAGACGACGGTGGGATCAGAGATCACCCTGTACCTGAATGAAGAAAGCCTGGAGTTCGCCAACGAGTACCGCGCAAGGGAAGTGCTGGAGAAGTACTGTTCATTCATGCCGGTGGAGATCTTCCTCTCAAAAGCGAATGCAGAGCCGCAGTATGAGACGATCAGCGAGGATGAACTGCTGGATACGGATACGGTGATCGAACATATCGAGGAGCCTGCAAAAGACTCAGAGGAAAAAGAAGGAGAAGAAAAGGAAGAGCCGAAGAAGAAAGTTAAGATCCTCAAGCGTCCGGTATCCATCAGCGATATCCATCCGCTGTGGGGAAAGAACCCGAGTGAGTGCACGAAGGATGACTACATTGCGTTTTACCGCAAAGTATTTATGGATTACAAAGAGCCGCTGTTCTGGATCCACCTGAACATGGACTACCCGTTCAACCTGAAGGGCATCCTGTATTTTCCGAAGATCAATATGGAGTACGAGTCCATTGAGGGAACGATCAAGCTGTACAACAACCAGGTATTTATCGCGGACAATATAAAAGAAGTGATCCCGGAATTCCTGATGGTATTAAAGGGCGTCATCGACTGTCCGGACCTGCCGCTGAATGTATCCAGAAGCGCGCTGCAGAACGACGGCTTTGTCAACAAGGTGGCGGATTATATTTCCAAGAAAGTGGCGGACAAACTGGTCGGCATGTTCAAGACAGACCGTGAGAATTACGAGAAATACTGGGATGACATCAGTCCGTTTATCAAGTTCGGCTGTCTGAAGGACGAGAAGTTCGGCGAGAAGATGAAGGACTCCATGATCTACAAGAATCTGGAGCATAAATATCTGACGCTGGATGAAGTGATCAAAGAAAATCAGACAGAAGAGGAAAACAAAGCAGAGGCAGAAGAAGCTGCCGAAAATGACGGCGCAGATAAGGACAGTGCAGACAATGCTTCCGCGGACGGCGACAAAGAAGAAAAGAAAACGAACATTTATTATGTGACCGACGAGGTGCAGCAGAGCCAGTACATCAATATGTTCAAGGCTCAGGGGCAGGATGCGATCATCCTTTCCCACAATATCGATTCCGCGTTTGTGACCTACCTGGAGCAGAAGCATCAGGATGTACAGTTCCTGCGGATCGATGCGGATGTCCACGATTCACTGAAAGATGAAGTGGCTGAAGAAGAGAAAGAAGATTTCCAGAAGACGGCGGACAGCCTGGTGGAGATTTTCCGCAAAGAACTGGGCAATGACAAGCTGGATGTAAAGGTTGAGAAGCTGAAAGACGATAAAGTGGCTTCTATGGCGGTGCTCTCCGAGCAGGAGAGGCGTATGGCCGAGATGATGAAAATGTACGGTATGGGCGGGATGGATCCGTCCATGTTCGGAAGCCAGGCAACGCTGATCCTGAATGCGAACCATCCGCTTGTGAAGTTTCTTGTGGAGCATAAGCGCAGCAAGAATGTGCCGGTTATCTGCAAACAGCTCTATGATCTGGCAATGCTGGCGCACAAGCCGCTCAGTCCGGAAGAGATGACGGCGTTCGTGCAGAGAAGCAATGAGATCATGATGCTCCTGACAAAATAAAACTGTGCCGTACTAATACGGTATATAAGAACCCGGGGAAACCGAAATAACGGTGGCCCCGGGTTATTTTATTTCAAACGGGATCTGATGCTGTCTGAAAAATTTCTGTACCGCTTCGTCCCATATGTGTTCCAGCAATCTGTCCGGCGTGAATATTTTAAAGGATGTGCCGGTCACACAGGTGAGCGTTTTACCGTCGAAATGAAAATTCAGATACAGGCCCTGTACGTCTTCCGGCCGGAGATCCGGCATGTTCTGCTTTATCAGCCTTGCAATATTTTCCGGAGAGAGGGTGAAGATAAAACGGAAACCCAACGGGGTGCGCTTTCCACGAATCAGGTTCAGGCAGTGGCTGCGGAGTCTTTCCCAGTAAGAGTATCCGTCAGGGCGGACCTGCCCGCCACCTTCGGGATCGCTGTCCGATCCGTCGGCATCAAAAAAATCACGGCGTATGCGTCCGTCGATGTGAAAGGCATTGAATGTAATGATCTCGCCTTCAATGAGGCAGAAATGATCAAATGTATCTTTCAGAAAAAGATGGGATGTAATGGTTTTCCTGTCGTTCAGATCCAGAGCGATCATATGCAAGTCCTCCGCAGTGCATGTTCTGTGTATGTGATCCATAAAACCACAGCGCTTTATTATCATAGCACAGGATGGTGCCGGGGTCAAAAGTCCGGAACCGCAAAAAAGGAGAAAAATGCACAAAATTTGGCGGGGGAGGGGATGCGTGTCCGGTTGACTTTTACCGATAAAAAAAGTATTATTAATACATATTGCGGGAGTATAGGATTAAGGTAAAAATATGAAACAGATGTCACGGAAAACGAAACGGAATATTGTTCTCTGTGTGATCGGTGCGGCGGCGATCCTTCTGGCCGTGCTGCTCATCCTGGGTGTGGGAAGCCTGGTGAACCGTCCGGCTGACACAAGCGCGGGACTTGAATATATCCGTCAGGAAGAGGCGGGCAATGTGGCGGAGATCGAAGCGAAGATCAGTCTGCTCGAACAGCAGGAGAGCGGAGAGGAGGATCAGCGGAGCATCCGGGAAAAATTCTCGGCGGCGATGATCCTCGGCGATTCGATCCCGTATGGATTCGTGGAGTTTAATGTGCTCAATGCATCCAATGTGACTGCACAGATCGGTGCGCACCTGACACAGATGGACGGCCAGATCGAGAGAGCGAAAGCGATGAGTCCGGTCGTTGTCTTCATCTCGATCGGGGAGAATGACGTGGAGGCCACAAACGGGAATGTCGATCTGTTCATTGAACAGTACACAGATCTGCTGGATAAGATCGAACGGGAACTTCCTGATGCGAATATGTTTGTGAATTCGGTGTTCCCGGTCCAGGAGAAGGCGATTGATAAAGAACCGGCTCTTGCCGATATACCGGAGTACAATGAAGCTTTGAGTGAACTGTGTGTGAGCAGGGAGATCGGCTTCATCGACAATACAGAATTTGTCCAGGACCGGTATTATGAGCCGGACGGACAGCATTTCAAGGCGGAATTTTATAGCGTATGGGCGGAGCATATGGCGGAGGTGGCAGCTTTATGAAAACAGGAAAGATCAGCGCCTCGCGCGTTATGAAATATGTGACCCTTGCGGCGATCCTTGCTTTTGTCATTATCCTTATGCTGTTTATGAGCGGGAGCACCCGTCCCTTCGATGAAGTGAAGGAGGCGGTGGCGGAGTCGCTTGACCCGGACGAACTGACGGAACAGGACTGCGCCCGCCTGAAACGGGATTTCGGCCTGAATGCGGCGGATTTTTCCGGGGTGGCATACTATTCTGCGGAGTCAACTATATCAGCATCGGAAGTGCTCCTTATCCGGGTGAAAGATTATGAACAGATCCAGACGGTCCTTGATGCTGTGGGACAGAGGACAGAGTCAAGGATGAAGGACTTTGAAAGTTATCTGCCGGAGCAGGCGCATCTGCTGGCCGATGCCAGGCAGAGTGTGCGCGGCGCGTACGTTTTTTATGCCGTATCTCCGAAAGCGGGCGAGTATCTGAAAGCTTTCAGCGGCAGTCTGTAGATACAGTGAGGAAAGAAGAATGTTATTCAGCAGCATTACGTTTTTGTTCTTGTTTCTGCCGGTCGTCCTGGCAGTTTATTATATCGTTCCATATAAAGTGAAAAATTTCGTGCTTTTGCTCGCGAGTCTTTTTTTCTATGCGTGGGGTGAACCGGTCTATGTGTTCCTGATGATCTTCTCTGTTCTGTTTAATTATTTCTGCGGAAGGGATATCCATTCGTGCGGAGATGATCCGCGCAGGGCAAAGCTCAGTACGGCGTTTGCTGTTGTCGCGAATCTTCTGATCCTTGGTTTTTTCAAATATTACGGTTTCCTCCTGGATACGGTGAATGCTGTTCTGCCGGTGGACATTCCTTACCGGGAGCTGCCCCTGCCGGTCGGTATTTCATTTTATACGTTCCAGGCGCTGTCCTATATCCTGGACATATACCGGAAGAAAGCGGAACCGCAGAAAAACATCCTGTATTTTGCCCTGTATATCAGTATGTTCCCGCAGCTGATCGCAGGACCGATCGTCCGCTATACGGATATAGAAGAGCAGCTGCACAGAAGAAAGATCAATGCAGTGAAACTTGGCCAGGGGGCGATGATGTTCATTATCGGACTGGCGAAGAAAACGGTGATCGCCAATACTGCGGGAGCGGTTTTTGAAAGGATCTCGGATATCCCGACGGGAAGTATGTCTGTGCTGACGGCCTGGCTGGGAGTCCTTTCGTATGCGTTTCAGATTTATTATGACTTCAGCGGGTATTCGGATATGGCGATCGGACTGGGCAGGATGTTCGGATTCGAGTTCCGCAAGAATTTCGATTATCCGTATACGGCCAGAAGCGCGACAGAATTCTGGCGCAGATGGCATATTTCGCTTGGCACCTGGTTCCGGGAGTATGTGTATATCCCGTTGGGCGGAAACCGCTGCTCCGTATCGAGGAATATATTCAACCTGATGGTTGTGTGGACGCTGACCGGCATGTGGCACGGCGCAGCCTGGAACTTTATTGCCTGGGGCGTTTATTACGGCGTGATCATTGTGATGGAAAAATATGCGTGGGGCGCGTCCCTCGACAATATGCCGGAGATTGTGCAGCATATATATGCGGGCATTGTCATCCTGACCGGCTGGGTGTTTTTCTTCAGTCCCAGCCTGGGGTATTCCCTCCGGTACCTGCTGGCTATGGTCGGCGGCGGATCCGGTATCGTGGATTCGCAGGGCATCTTTATCCTCTATACGCACTGGCTCTTATATCTGCTGGCGGTTACAGGAATGTCGGCGTTCGGGATCAGACTGATCCGGAGTGCAGTCCGGCTGTTCCGCAGCGTGCCGGCGCGCATGGCGGCAGCCTCCGTGATCTATATGGGGATTTTTCTGACCGCAGTGGCATTTTTGGTAACAGATACATTTAATCCGTTTTTATATTTCAGATTCTAAGCGGGGAACCTATGAAAGACAGAAAAAGAAAAGGACAGATTGAAAATCTCATCGGGAAACTGTTTATCCTGCTCCTGTTCGTGTTTATGCTTGTGAATATTGCGGTTCCTGACCGTGAGATTTCGGAAGAAGAGAATCGTGTGCTGGAGATGCGGCCGTCTCTGAGCATGGGGACTGTCATGAACGGCGATTTCATGGAACAGTGGGAGAATTATCAGAGTGATCAGTTTGCAGGCAGGGATTTCTGGCGCAGCTTTAAAGTGGCTCTGGACAGACTGGGCGGAGCACGGATGGAGAATGGCGTCTACATCGGGAAGGACGGGCAGCTGATGGAAGAGATCGAAGTGCCGGACGACGGACAGCTGGAGGCGAATCTGTCGGCGCTCCGGCAGTTCACGGAAGACTGGCCGGATATCCGGACAACGGTCATGCTGATCCCGGACGCCGCCTGTATCCTGAGCGACAGCCTGCCGGCGTTTGCTGCGGTGGAAGACCAGAGGCAGCTCTTCGGAGTGGCCGAGCAGAGACTCGGTGATTCTGTGAACTGGGTGGATACCGTATCGATCCTGAATAATCATACTTCAGATAAACTGTACTATAAGACGGATCATCACTGGACGACGCAGGCGGCGTTTTACGTGTTCCGCGAATCGGCATCGTCGCTGGGGATCGAGGGAGAAGTGGGGGACGGTTTTGTCTCCTATACGGTCAGTGATGACTTCAACGGCGTGCTGGCGGCAAAAAGCGGGATCGGACTCTCGGAAAAAGAGACGATCGATATTTATGCGCCTACACAGGGGGATGATGATGTAGTGCTCAGTTATGTGGATGAAAGGAGGAAGACAACGTCGCTCTATGATTCTTCAAAGCTTGAGACGCGTGACCAGTACAGTGTGTTCCTTGGGGGCAATGCATCTGTGATCGACATAAAGACGGTGTCCTCCAGCCAGAAGCGGCTGCTGGTGCTGAAGGATTCCTTTGCCAACTGCTTCATCCCGTTCCTGGCGCCGTATTACCGGGAGATTGTGGTTGTGGATCCGCGTTACTGCAGCGGGACGATGGAGGATATCATGGATACGTACCGGATCACGGATGTGCTGGTCCTCTACAGCGGCAATACATTTTTCACAGACAATCATTTGAGCGGAGTGTTGACAGGTGAGTAATGAGATCAGAGAAGCGTTCCTGAACCGGCAGGAAGCGGTCAGACTGAATAAGTATTTAAGTGAGGCGGGCGTGTGCTCCAGGCGGGAGGCGGACCGCCTCATTGAATCCGGAAAAGTAACCGTGGACGGGCAGCGGGCGCAGACCGGGATGAAGATCCGTCCGGGGCAGGAAGTCCGTGTGGGGAAAAAAGTGGTCTCCAGACAGGACGAGATGGTGGTCCTGGCGGTCAATAAGCCCCGGGGCATCGTGTGCACGGAGGAGAAGCGAGAAAGGAACAGCATCGTACGGTTCCTTGATTATCCCATCCGTGTCACCTACATCGGACGGCTGGATAAAGATTCCAGAGGCCTGCTTCTGATGACGAATAACGGGGACATCATCAACCGGATGATGCGCGCGGCGAACCATCATGAGAAAGAGTATAAGGTCACGGTGGACCATGAGATTACCGGTGAATTTCTGGAAAAAATGGCCGGCGGGGTGGCCATCCTCGATACGGTCACCCGGCCGTGCAAGGTGGAGAAACTCGGGAAATATACATTTTCTATCATTTTGACCCAGGGACTGAACCGGCAGATCCGGCGGATGTGTGAGGCGCTCGGGTATGAGGTAAAGGACCTGGTCCGGGTGCGGGTAATGAATATCCGACTCGGGAGCCTCAAGGAAGGCGGGTACCGGGAAGTGACGGATGAGGAACTGGATGAACTGTACCGGCTCATCCAGGATACGCCCATGCGGTAATAATGAAGACAGGATGGATACGAATATGGCAGAGAATAAAATGACGCGGATGCGCGAACTTGTGGATCTCCTGAACCGGGCGCGCCGGGCCTATGAGCAGGAAGATCAGGAGATCATGAGCAACTATGAATACGACCGGCTCTACGACGAACTGGAAGGGCTGGAGAAAGAACTGGGCACCCGGCTGGCGTCAAGTCCGACGGTCAACGTGGGGTACGAGGTGCTCAGCGAACTGCCGAAAGAGCGGCATGAGCGGCCCATGCTTTCCCTGGACAAGACAAAAGAAGTGGAGCGGCTGAAAGAATTCCTCGGGGATCAGAAAGCGATGATCTCCTGGAAGCTGGACGGGCTGACCATCGTCCTGACCTATCAGGACGGCGGGCTTGTGAAAGCCGTCACCAGGGGCAACGGCGAGGTCGGCGAGGTTGTCACCAACAATGCCCGGGTGTTTAAAAATGTCCCCCTCTCCATCCCTTATCAGGGCGAACTGGTCCTGCGGGGTGAGGCGGTCATTTCGTATAAGGATTTTGAGAAGATCAATGAGGAGATCGGGGATGCGGACGCAAAGTACAAGAATCCCCGCAACCTCTGCAGCGGCTCTGTGCGTCAGCTGAACAACGAGATCACGGCGAAGCGCAATGTCCGTTTCTATGCATTTACGCTGGTCCGCGCAGAGGGCGTGGATTTCCACAACTCCAGGATCTGCCAGATGGAATGGCTGAAGAGCCAGGGGTTTGACGTGGTGGAGAACCATCCGGTGACCCGGGAGACCATCGACAGTGAGGTGGCGTGGTTCGCAGAGCATATTTCTGAAAATGAAGTGCCGTCCGACGGGCTGGTGCTGGTCTACGACGATATTGCCTACGGGCAGTCGCTGGGTACGACGGCCAAGTTCCCCCGGGATTCATTTGCCTTCAAATGGGCGGATGAGATCCGGGAGACAACGCTCCTGGAGATCGAGTGGAGTCCTTCCCGCACCGGGCTTATCAATCCGGTGGCCATCTTCGAGCCGGTGGAGCTGGAAGGGACCACGGTGAGCCGGGCGAGCGTCCATAATATCAGTATCATGGAAGAACTGGAGCTGGGCGTGGGCGACCGGATCACGGTCTATAAGGCGAATATGATCATCCCGCAGATCGCGGAGAATCTGACGAGGAGCGGCGTGAAGGACATCCCGGAGGCCTGTCCGGTATGCGGCGGCGCGACGAAGATCTCCATGGAAAATGAGACGAAGACCTTGTACTGTACGAATCCGAAATGCCAGGCCAAGCATGTGAAGTCCTTTACCCTGTTCGTGAGCCGGGACGCCATGAATATCGACGGACTTTCAGAAGCCACCCTGGAGAAATTCATTATCAATGGATATATTAAAGATTTTACAGATCTTTTTCATCTTGACCGGTACGCGGATCAGATCAGGGCGATGGAGGGATTCGGGGAGAAATCCTACGAAAACCTGCAGAACAGCATCGCCGCGGCCCGGACGACGACCCTGCCCCGGCTGGTGTACAGCCTGGGGATCCCCAATATCGGGATCGCCAACGCAAAGATGATCTGCCGGGCGCTCGCGAACGACCCGGAGCGGATCCTGAACGCGACGGCGGAGCAGTTAAGCGCCATCGACGGCGTCGGGGATGTGATCGCCGGGACGTTTGTAGATTACTTCGCAGATTCGGAGCACCGGGAACTGTTTGAAAAGCTCCTTAACGAAGTGGAGATCCCGCAGGAGGAAGTGACGGCGGATGCTGAGAAATTCGAGGGTATGAATTTCGTGATTACCGGGAGCGTGACCCATTTTGCCAACCGCTCGGAAGTAAAGGAAGAGATCGAGAAGCGGGGCGGCAAAGTGACGGGAAGCGTTACCTCGAAGACGAACTATCTTATTAATAATGATGTGAACTCCACATCCTCTAAGAACCGGAAGGCGAGAGAACTGGGGATCCCGATCATTTCCGAGGAGGAGTTCCTGGAGATGATGAACGGCTGAACAGGGCGGTTTCCGGCGAGTTTTTAGAAAAAGTTCATTTGTATAAGGCGGACAGGTGTACTATAATTAAAAAGCCGGGATACCGAAGAAAGACTTGAATGACTACAGAAAGGGATTACTATGTCAGATAATGAGTTCATCATTGTGGATGAAGAAAATAAAGAAACGGACAGCGGACAGACAGGCGATGATGTGAAGCAGGAAGTCGTTTCCGCTGAAGAAGGCAAAGAGGAAGATAAAGACGATGACGGCTATGAGAAGGTCTGCTTTATCTGTCACCGTCCGGAGAGCGTGACGGGAAAGATGATCGATCTGCCCAATAATATCACTGTATGTCCGGACTGCATGCAGAAAAGCTTCGACGCCATGACCAGCGGCTCGATCGACCTGAACCGACTGATGAACATGCCGGGCGTCCAGTTCCTCAATATGTCAGATCTGGAAAACCTGCAGCCGAAGCCGCAGAAGATCAAAAAGAAGAAAGAAAAACCGAAGGAATTCCACCAGCTGGATATTAAAAATATCCCGGCGCCCCACAAGATCAAGGCAAGGCTTGACGAGTATGTGGTGGGCCAGGAGTATGCGAAGAAAGCCATGTCGGTGGCCGTGTACAATCACTATAAGCGGGTTGCCACGGACACGATGGATGATATCGAGATCGAGAAATCAAACATGCTTATGATCGGGCCGACGGGAAGCGGCAAGACCTATCTTGTCAAGACGCTGGCGCGCCTGCTGGATGTGCCGCTGGCGATCACCGACGCCACATCCCTCACCGAGGCGGGCTACATAGGTGACGATATCGAGAGCGTGGTGTCCAAGCTGCTTGCAGCGGCGGACAACGATGTGGAGCGTGCAGAGCAGGGCATCATCTTCATCGATGAGATCGATAAGATCGCCAAGAAGCACAACACGAACCAGCGGGATGTGAGCGGCGAGTCCGTTCAGCAGGGGATGCTCAAACTCCTGGAAGGAAGCGATGTGGAGGTGCCGGTGGGCGCCAACAGCAAAAATGCCATGGTGCCGCTGACCACGGTAAATACAAAGAATATCCTCTTCATCTGCGGCGGCGCGTTCCCGGATCTGGAAGAGATCATCAAAGAGCGCCTGCAGAAAAAGACATCGATCGGATTTAATTCTGAGTTAAAAGATCAGTTTGATAATGATAAAGACCTGCTTTCCAAAGTGACTGTGGAAGATCTGAGAAAATTCGGCATGATCCCGGAGTTCCTCGGAAGACTGCCGATCATCTTCACGCTGAAGCCGCTGGACAAGTCCATGATGGTGCAGATCCTCAAAGAGCCGAAGAACGCCATCCTGAAGCAGTACCAGAAACTGCTGGCGCTTGATGAGGTAAGGCTTGATTTCGACGAGGGAGCGCTGGAGGCCATCGCGGAGAAGGCCATGGCGAAAGATACCGGCGCCCGCGCCCTGCGCGCCATCATCGAGGAATTCATGCTGGATATCATGTATGAGATCCCCAAGGACGACAGCATCGGCGAGGTGGAGATCACCCGGGCCTATATCGAGGGCACCGGCGGGCCGGTCATCCGTCTGAGAGGACAGGAAGTGCCGCGTCTGGAGGATATGGCTTAAAGACGGCGCATCGTTTCAAATGTATTATAGAGGTTCAGCTGTCCGTAACCCCATTCGCGGTTCGGATAGTCCATTGTACCCGGGCGTACGGCTCCCAGGATCAGAAGGCTTCTGATCTGGAAGGAGTCGATGCCCGGGACTTTTTCTGTATATATGAGCCATTCCAGCATGAGGGCCACGGCTCCGGCGGTGATCGCTGCTGCGGCGCAGGAACCGGAGCGGGCGGAAAAGCGTCCGCCGGGAAGCGCTCCAGTGATGTTGACTCCGGGAGCGGCGATGTGCGGCCGCAGGCGTCCTGTGCGGGTGTTTCCACGGCCGGAAGTCTGGGAGACCGCACCGGAGGCTCCGTTGTATCCGGCAGCGACTACCGGACTTTCCGCAGTGGCCGGGCAGGTCAGCGTACTGTATGGATCAGATTCGAGAAAGAAGACATCGCCGTCCAGAAATCCGGTAAGGGGAAGCCATATGTGGAAACTGCCGTCGGCGATGAAAAGAGGTTCGACCCGGATCTTCCAGATGCCGGGGGCGGGCGCGTCAAAACGGAACGATACCAGTTCGGAACTGGTCTTCTCGACCAGAAGCCGGTAATCCACGGTGACTTTTGTCCGCTCGAAGAGAAAGTCTGCCTCTGTTCCGGAATCCGCCCGGAAGGGAATGCGGGACGTGCCTTCCCCGGAGGGTGAAATAATGGAGATGGACAGGACGTTTGGCACTTCGGTCCAGAGTTCCATGGTAAAACCGGAGACGTCTTCGCCGACGCGCAGTTCCACGGTTTCCGTTCCGGTATCCTGTTCAATGGTGCTGTAGAAGTGATGACGCTGGTCCGCTTCGTTTCCGGTGCCGGTGACCGTGATGTGACTGGCTCTCGTGCTGTATCCGTCGATCAGAAACGGGAAAGGAAGCGTGCCGATGTGACCGCCCATACTGGTGCAGCACGTGATGCACACGACCAGCGGGAGTCCCAGTTTATCCGCCAGATCGTTCAGATAGCGAAGTCCCAGCATCAGGTCAGTCTCCTGATAGCAGACGGCATCTTCGGGAATGAAATAGTAGTTCCGGAGATATTTTTTTGCCTGTTTCAGCTTGACAACAGCGATGGTTGCCTCAGGCGCAGCGCCGAGGAACTGCTGCTGTGCGTCTGCTCCTCCGGCAGCCAGGCTGACAGCGTAAGTGCCGTGGCCGGTCTCGTCAACAGATGGAACGAGCGACAGCGGATCATCGGAACGGAGCGCTTCATCGATCATTTCCCGGGTGTACTCGCTGCCATAGGAGAAGTCCTGCGGCGGCGGACCGGTCTGCACGGTCTGGTCCCAGATGGCTTCGATCCGGGTGGAACCGTCCAGGCGGCGGAAGAGTGCGGACTGATAATCGATCCCGCTGTCCAGGAAGCCGACCAGTACGCCCCGGCCGCGCAGCTGAAGCGTCGGGTAATTCTGAACGGGGAGGATGCCGGCCTGGTTGAGTGTCTGCATATCAGCGGGCGCGTAGCATTTGGGGATGGAGTCGTAGGAATAGCGGGACAGAGTGATGGGATCGGCGGCTGCTGCAGGCAGGTACAGGCAGCTGTAGCCGAAGCCGGCATCCTGGCTGCACAGCGTCTGGCCGGAGATCCCGTCAAAAAATGCAGTGCGCACGTCATTCCCTATGAAATCCCGCACATCCTCAGAGAGAATAGCGCTGCGGCACGTTTCAGTATCAGATGGCATGGGAAAAGATCCTTTCGGATTATCTTGTTTTTATACGTTATGCAGACACCAGCCGGTCTTTGACAATGATTGAAGAATAATGATCATCAGTTGTGCGATATTAATATAATTTCTTCAGCGTTGATTGACGGCGGACTGGATTCCTGGATCGAACCGTCAAAAAATATTTTTATTTTATCGCCCTTTTTTAAAGCAGCTAGATCATTTTTGTCCTTAACTGTTACTGTCAAAGGATTGGTTTGTAATG
>DWVL01000084.1 GCA_019120275.1 Candidatus Mediterraneibacter excrementavium
GATGGCTATGGCGATGAACTTCTCGCAATTTCAGAAGAAATCATTTCTGAACTTCAGGAGCTGATCAGGTCGTCGGATAACGGACGGGTCATGAAAGAGGGAATAAATACCGTGATCGTCGGTAAGCCAAATGCAGGAAAATCCTCTCTTTTAAATGTTCTTTCAGGATATGAGCGGGCGATCGTAACGGACATCGAGGGGACGACCAGAGATATCCTTGAAGAACAGATCCGGCTGGGAGACTTAAGTCTGAACGTGATCGATACAGCCGGAATACGCAGGACAGAGGATGCCGTAGAGAAGATCGGCGTAGACCGCGCCCGTGAATATGCGGAAAAGGCGGACCTTATTATTTACGTAGCGGATGCTTCCAGAGAACTGGATGAGAACGATGGGCAGATCCTGGATATGATCAGAAATAAGAATACGGTAATCCTTCTCAACAAATCGGATCTGGATCCAGTGATCACAGCGGAGATGATAAAAGAAAAAGCCGGGGATATACCGATCATCTCTGCCTCCGCGAAAGAAGAGCAGGGAATACAGGAACTGGAGGAGACGGTTGAAAAAATGTTCCTGACAGGAACGATTTCCTTTAATGATCAGATTTATATCACCAACGTGCGGCAGAAGAATGCGCTTGTCAGTGCTTCGGAAAGCATGAAAAAAGTAGTGGAAAGTATTGGAGCCGGTATGCCGGAAGATTTCTTTTCCATCGATCTGATGGATGCGTATGAAACACTTGGGAGTATTACCGGAGAATCAGCGGGAGAAGATTTGGTAAATGAAATATTCAGCAAATTCTGTATGGGAAAATAAAGATGAATACGATGTGGCGGTCATCGGAGCCGGACATGCCGGCTGCGAGGCGGCTCTTGCTACAGCACGGCTCGGTTTCCGGACAGTCATATTTACCGTAAGCGTGGACAGTATTGCGCTTATGCCCTGTAATCCTAATATCGGAGGAAGTTCAAAAGGGCATCTGGTCCGGGAAATAGATGCTCTTGGCGGTGAAATGGGGAAAGTCATTGACCGGACATTTATCCAGTCCAAGATGCTGAACCGGTCGAAAGGGCCGGCCGTACATTCACTGCGGGCGCAGGCGGACAAGGCGGATTACAGCAGGGCCATGCGCCAGGTACTGGAAGAGCAGCCGAACCTTGATATCCGTCAGATGGAAGTGACAGATCTGCTGACAGAGGACGGGAGGATTACCGGAGTACAGACTTATTCCGGCGCTGTCTATCACTGCAGGGCTGTCATCCTCTGTACGGGAACTTATCTGAAAGCACGATGCATTTACGGCGACGTAAGCACATACACAGGACCGAATGGTCTGCAGAGTGCAAATTACCTGACAGACAGCCTGAAATCACTCGGGATAAAGATGTATCGATTCAAGACGGGAACGCCGGCGCGCATTGACAGGAACTCCATTGATTTCAGCCGGATGGAAGAGCAGAAGGGAGACGAGCAGGTCGTACCGTTCTCTTTTACTACCGATCCGGAAGATGTGCAGATCGAACAGGTTTCATGCTGGCTGACTTATACAAATGAAAAGACACATGAGATCATCCGAAATAATCTGGACCGGTCGCCTCTTTTCTCCGGTGCGATTGAAGGAACAGGTCCGAGATACTGTCCGTCTATAGAAGATAAAGTCGTGAAATTCCCGGATAAGAACCGCCATCAGGTATTTATCGAACCCGAAGGCATCCATACGACGGAAATGTATGTGGGAGGAATGTCCAGTTCTCTTCCCGAGGATGTGCAGTATGCCATGTACAGAAGCGTCCCGGGACTTGAACATGCGAAGATTGTCAGAAATGCATATGCGATCGAATATGATTGTATCGATGCCCGGCAGCTTAAACCTACACTGGAATTTAAAACGATCGAAGGCCTGTTCAGCGGCGGACAGTTTAACGGAAGCTCAGGGTATGAAGAAGCTGCCGCACAGGGACTGATGGCCGGGATCAATGCCGCCAGGAAGCTTCAGGGAAAGGAAGGAGTTGTGATCGACCGTTCCCAGGGATACATTGGCGTTCTGATTGATGACCTGGTCACCAAGGAAAGCCATGAACCGTACCGGATGATGACATCCAGAGCAGAGTACAGACTCCTGCTCAGACAGGATAACGCGGATCTGCGGCTGATGAAGATAGGCTATGAGATTGGTTTGATAAATGAGAACCGTTATCAAAAACTACTTGAGAAAGAAGAGATGATAAACCGCGAGATCAACCGTGTAAATCATACAAATGTAGGAACATCAGAGAAGGTCCAGCAGCTTCTGGATTTATACGGAAGTACGCGGCTGACGTCTGGAACGACGATGGCGGAACTTATCAGAAGGCCGGAACTGTCCTATGAGAAGCTGCGCGATATTGATGAAGAACGTCCGGAACTTCCATGGGATGTGGAAGAACAGGTCAATATCAACATCAAATACGAAGGTTATATCAGACGGCAGATGAAGCAGGTGGAACAGTTCAGGAAACTTGAAAACCGGAAGATACCGGAAGATATTGATTATGATCAGATCCAGAGTCTGCGCATCGAAGCAAAACAGAAGCTCACAGAGATCAGACCGGCATCGATCGGGCAGGCGTCGCGCATATCAGGCGTATCGCCGGCAGACATATCGGTTCTGCTCGTTTATTTAAGCGCTGCAAAAAAATCATCTGATATATAAAAAACGGAAGGAGTATGCGATCCATGGATAGTGAAAACAGATTTAACAACGGACTTGCTGCGCTCGGGATCACATTTTCAGACAGACAGAGGGAACAGTTTGACCGGTATTATGAGCTGCTGACAGAATGGAATAAGGTAATGAACCTGACAGGGATCACAGATTACGAGGAAGTACAGTTGAAGCATTTTACGGACAGTCTGTCCATAGCCAGGATAAAAGACATGAATACCGTAAATTCAATGATCGATATAGGAACCGGAGCTGGATTTCCGGGAATACCGATAAAGATTGTTTATCCTCACATCAGGATCGTTCTGCTCGATTCACTGAACAAAAGGCTGAAATTTCTCAGTCAGGTGATTGAAGAACTGAATCTTGAAGATATCGATACATTGCACGGAAGGGCGGAAGACCACGCAAAAAAAGCAGAATACAGGGAACAGTTTGATCTGTGTGTTTCCCGTGCTGTTGCAAATCTGTCTACGCTCAGTGAGTACTGCATCCCATTTATAAAAGTGAATGGAAGCTTTGTATCATATAAGAGCGGAGAAGCAGGCGATGAGATCAGACAGGCGGAAAAAGCCGTAAAAATCCTGGGAGGGGAAATTATAAGAACTGATAAATTCGTCCTGCCCGGAAGTGATATGGGCAGAATGCTGGTTGAGATAAAGAAAATAAAGAATACTCCGCGAAGGTATCCGAGAAAAGCAGGAGTTCCGGC
>DWVL01000085.1 GCA_019120275.1 Candidatus Mediterraneibacter excrementavium
ACTTGATGGTGTTGTAGTTAAAAATGAGACGTGCTGTGATTTCCTGCTGCTTAATGACTCTCTTAGAAGGGCGTATCTGATTGAATTAAAAGGCAGAAATATAGATGAGGCTGTCCCTCAGCTTCAAGCGGGAAAGCGTATATTAAGTCCGGAACTTAAAGGATATGATTTTTATTACCGGATCGTATGCAGTAAAGTTAATAAAAATGATCTGATGAAAAACACATTTAGAAAGTTTCAGGATGCGTGCGGCTCCAGGTTGGATTATGATTCTGTCTACATGGAGGAAAAATTATAAATCTCCGCGAACAATGATCTATTCACGCGTAATATACAATGGAAAGGAGCGAGGGGAAGGTGAGAAAGAAACTTCCCATCGGAATTGAAAATTTTGAGGAATTCTTATCCGAGAATTTTTACTATGTAGATAAAACGCTGTTCATAAAAGAATTGTTGCAGAATTGGGGAAAGGTAAACCAGTTTACCCGTCCCAGACGTTTTGGCAAGTCCCTCAATATGAGTATGTTGAAATGTTTTTTTTGAAATAGGGAGCAAGCCGGCACTGTTCGAGGGACTGAAGATCATGCAGGAAAAGGAACTGTGTGAGAAGTACATGGGAAAATTTCCTGTAATCTCCATCAGCCTTAAGAATGTGGATGGGTTGGATTTCAAAGCAGCTTTGGCTGCACTGAAAAATATTATTGGCAAAGAAACTATGAGATTTCCGTTTTTGCTTGAAAGCGGATGTCTGTCTGTCTGATGCGGAAAAGGCTTCATATCAAAGATTGATTAAAATCGGAACAACAAGCGAGTCTATCTATGATATGACGGATGCTATGTTAACTGGCAGCCTGCAAACATTCTCTCAGCTTCTCGAAAAGCATTACGGGCAGAAGGCCATCTTGCACAACTGGCTGGTAAAATCTAGCGCAGAGACCGGGGAAGGTTACAGTGATATTTCCATCCAGACACCGGATCGGATAGGGATCGTGATCGAACTGAAATATGCGGATGATGGGAACCTGGAAGCGGCCTGCCGGGAGGCGCTTGTGCAGATCGAAGAAAAGAAGTATGCGGAAGGCCTGAAGCGATGGAGGACGAAAAAGATCCTTAAGTATGGCATCGCCTTCTATGAAAAAGAATGTATGGTTGCGCTGGCGTAAAACAGTGGCGTCCGGTTTGAATAAACACCCTCTGTGGAAGTTGTTTAGCAGTTTTCACAGAGGGTGTTTTGCCAGTAAACGCTCAGTGAAAAGATAAATTGTATATAAAATTGTTGACTGTGGATGAATATACAGACAATTTGCATAAAAAATCTGTGAAAATTTTGTGAATTATTCAAAGTTAAATCTTTACTCGACCGCTTGCCTGCTTTATTTTACTAAAGTATAATATTTATAACTTTTAAAATCTTAAAGAACGGAGGTAAGAAATCATGGGAAAAAGTAGAAAGAGACTTGCGGTTCTTCTTGCAGCGACCATGGCAATATCGATGATGACCGGATTTACATCGTTTGCAGCTGACGGAGAACCACAGACAGGCGGGAGTATCGAAATTGTTGATGAAGGAGATAATGGAGATACAGGAAGTCAGGAAACCACGGTAACGATTACTACGTCGGATTCGACAACACCGACAACGCCAACAGAACCGGCAACACCGACAACGCCAACGGAGCCGACCGAACCGACTGAGCCAGCAGAACCGACCGAGCCGACCGAGCCAGCGGAACCGGCCGAGCCAGTGGAACCGACCGAGCCAACCGAGCCGACCGAGCCAACCGAGCCGACTGAGTCAGCAGAACCGACCGAGCCAACCGAGCCAGCGGAATCGACCGAGCCAACAGAACCAACGACTCCAACGGAACCAGTGACAACGACAGAGCCAGCGGCAGCGCCGGCAACGCTGAACCTGACAACTGCAGATAATGATCTGACAGAGAATGACGAGACGTATGAAATTACAACACAGTCAGAGCCTGCTGAGGAAGAATCGGAAACGGTGGTTAAGATCGCGGGTGATCAGATCAAAGAAAAAGACGAGTTTGTACCCCTTGGCGAGGGCAAAGGCGAGTACAAGTATTATGATGGTACACTTATACTGAAAGATGTTGTGATTGAGATTGAGCCAGAATATGGCGGAGCAGCTATTGTAGTTCAAGGCACACTTGTTATTGAGCTCGAAGGTGATAACTATCTGACAACAAGTGGTGGTACTGTCATTTCCGCTGATTTGTATGATGAGGACCCCGATAAAGAAAATACATTCACAATTACAGGAGATGGCAGTTTGACACTCTCCAATAAGGGCGATGGTAAGATTGATGAAAACAAATCCTATGGAGATGGTATTTATGTATACAGCGGCGATCTCATAATTGACGGTGCAGAGGTTACTTCAGATATTTATAATAGTGGCTACTGTGCAGCTATCTGGGTAAATGGCGGCGATGTTGAGATTAAAAACGGAGCAGATGTGACAGCAAAGAGTACTGCAGTAGAAAACAACATGGAACACTTTGGCATTTATGCTGGCGGCGGGAAAATATCTGTAACCGGAGATTCGGATGTATATGCATCTGCAGATGGAGATATGAGCGATGCTGCCAGACTGATAGCTGAGGAATTTGATCTGGAAGAGCTTAAGATCACTGATCCAAGAGGGTGGTATGATCTGCTTACTTATTTCCTTTCAAGTGCAATGTGGGATGATGAGGGGAATTTAATCAATGAAGATGCAATGGCCCAGGTCGGAATCGGCATGTATTCTTCTGGAGCTACTATCAAGGAACTGTTAGAAGATTACCAGGCAGGCATCATTATTGATGACTCTAATGTACGTTCCATCGGTTCGTTTGCATCCATGCTGGTAACAGGTCTTGACGGAACAATCAAGATCAACGACAGCACCATTGTTTCTCCGGACGATGTAAATATCCGTGAACTGATAGCAGTTATCGATGATGATCCGGACGCGGCAGCAGTTGTGATCGGTGCGATCCTTGCCAAAGGTGAAGGCCCGGTTGACATTGGTGCGATCATGGAAGAAATCGAAAAGATTTATGAGGAAGACGGTGAGGAAGGCCTCGAAGCTTACCTGACAGAACTCTTCGATTCTATCGCTAAAGACGTGAACATCGTACGTGACGCTGAACTTCAGGCACAGAAGGCAGGACTCGGCATTGGCGACGGCGTTCCGACGACAGGAGACAACTTCCAGGCTGAAGGATTACTGATCGCTATGTTCGCAGCAAGTGTTGCGATCGTATACTGCATCAGAAGAAAAGTATCCGCTTGATGCATCCGAACTGCATAAAGTGACAGAATTTGCGGCAGGCATTGCGCCTGCCGCTTTTTTTTCTGGACTTTTCGACATAAAACGTGTATGATAGTAAACGTATAAATGACATTTTAAGAATTCTATTACAGAAGGGGTAATCGTATGAAAGTATTTAAGAAGTTAGCCGGCCTGATCCTGGCCGTATGCCTTGCGGTTCCGGTATTCGGGACAGTTGCTTTCGCGGCGGACGGTGTGCTGATGTATTCGGATCCGAGCACGAAAGTAGGGGAAAATGTCAGCATCGATCTGGTCGTGCAGAGCAATAGCGGCGAGACAGTCGGAAATGTCCAGGTTAATATGAATTATGATCCTACAGCTCTGGAGTTTGTGGGCGGTGAAGGTTTCACAGCCGACGGGTCGGGCGCGCTGACGTATTCCGGTACGGGAAGCGGCGCGGAACTGCGAGTGCCGATGACGTTCCGAGCGCTGAAGGCAGGCGAGGCAAAGGTTAATGTTGACAGTACTTCCGCGACGCTGGCTGACGGCGAGACGCTCGAACTGCGCCAGGGTTCTTCAACCGTCACGATCGAAGCGGCGGACGACGGCACGACACAGGTTGAGCCGACTGCTGCGGCGGCAGGTGCGACGACGGATATTGTCGTTAATGTAAATGGTACGGATTATAATTTCTCAGAAGCATTTACGGGCACGGATATTCCGGATGGGTTCGCAGAGACTACGCTGACATTCAATGGTGCGGACAGAAAGTTTGTTGCCAATGAAGCAGGCGTTGCGCTTGGATATCTCGTTGATGCATCCGGAGCGGGCAGCTTCTTCTTATTTAATCAGGAGGACGCGACCTTTTCACCGTACATCCAGCTCTTTATCTCGGACACGACAAGCATTGTGCCGCTGGCTTCAGCGGACAGCGTAAGCCTTCCGGATACGTATCAGCAGGTGGAACTTACGGTCCAGGAGCAGCAGTATCCGGCATGGTCGGATCCGATGGCGCCGAGGTATTACGTGCTTAATGCGCTGAATACACGGACCGGCGAGACGCATCTTTATCAGTACGATACGGATGACGGCACATATCAGTATTTTATCGCTCCGGATCAGGCGGAAGATGAAGCGGGCGGAACGCTTCCGATCCCGGGTAAGATCGGGGACTTCATCAACGGACATCTCCTTCTGTTCTTTGCGGCAATGGTGATCGTAGGACTGATCCTGTTCATCATGATGATCGTCTTCGCAGTGAAGCTTGTACACCGCAATCAGGAACTGGACGACCTTTACGATGAATATGACATCCCGTTCGATGATGAGGACGATGATAACGATAAGAAGTCAAAGAAAAAATCATCCGGAAAGTCTTCAGTAAAGAAAGACAGATATGACGATTATGACGATGATGCCTATGAGGACGACGAAGACGATTACGATGATGAGTATGACGATGACTACGATGATGAAGACGATTATGACGATGATGATTACGATGATGAGGGGAACACCACGGAGATCACCGGTAAGAAGAGTCGGAAGAGCAGGAAGTCGGATGACGACTACGACATTGATTTCGTAGATATCTGATTTATTTATCAGACAGGAAAGACTCCCGGGTGAGTCTTGAACAGGCAGAAAGGGGGACGATGTCTCCCTTTTTTGTGTCTGGCCGCTGCGCGGACACATTTTTATCACATTATACAGATATGATAGATACAGTATGAATATGGTACAAATGAATAAAGGCAGGAAAAATTATGGATAATCAGTACAGTTATTATCATTCGGATGACAATTATCAGTACGGAGGCGGGAGCGGCGCGAATATGCCCGGACAGGGGCAGCCGGATCACCATGCGAAAGAACCGAAGAAGAAAGCGGGCAAGGGGGTTCCGAAGGTCGCCGCTTCGGTCGGATGCGCGATATTGTTCGGTATGATTGCCAGCGCGGTATTTCTGACCTGCAATACACTGGGCAGAAGGATATTCGGGATGTCGGCTTCGGGATCCGTGCAGGAACAGCAGGATCTGACGGATGCGGCTCCTGTGCAGCGGACCTCCAGCGTGGTGACTTCTGATGTGTCGGAAGTCGTGGATCAGGTGATGCCGTCTATTGTGTCTATCACGGGAATGTCGGTTGAAGAGGTGCAGGGATTCTTTGGGGGTACATACGAGCAGAAGACCGGCGGGGTCGGTACCGGGATCATTATCGGTGAAAATGATGACGAACTTCTGATCGTGACGAACAGTCATGTTGTTGCCGGAAGGGATACGCTGACGGTTACTTTCGGTGATGAAAACAGTGTGGAAGCCAATATCAAGGGCTCGGATGCTGTGTATGATGTGGCGGTGATCGCTGTGGCGGAAGCTGATATCCCGGCAGAGACAAAAGCTTCCATTTCTGTAGCCACGCTCGGGGATTCGGATTCGCTGAAAGTGGGCGAGCCGGCGATCGCGATCGGTAATGCCCTGGGATATGGCCAGTCAGTGACAACCGGAGTGATCAGCGCACTCAACCGTACTGTGATATCGACAGATGCGCAGACCGGGGAAACGACAGAGAATGCAACGGAACTGATCCAGACGGATGCGGCGATTAATTCCGGAAACAGCGGCGGCGCACTTGTCAATGTCAATGGCGAAGTGGTTGGGATCAATTCAGCCAAGCAGGTGGGCGCGGCTGTGGAAGGGATCGGTTATGCGATCCCGATCAGTGACGTATATGATCTGATCCAGAGCATGATGAGCCAGGATACGAAGACGAAAGTGGACGAAGATGAGAGGGGCATGATCGGGATAACCGGGATCAGCGTATCCGATGCGTTCTCTCAGCAGATCGATGTGCCCGCCGGAGTATATGTGACGGAGATCACGCCCGGAGGCGGCGCAGAAGCGGCAGGCATGACGAAAGGATGCATCATTACAGCGATCAATGGCAGTACGGTGGACAGCATGGACGCGCTGCAGACGCAGCTGGAATATTATGCAAAAGGACAGACAGTTACCCTGACGATCGAGATCCCGCAGACGAACGGGGAGTATAAAGAGTCGGAGATCGATGTAACGCTGCGCTGAGCAATGCCGGAGATTTTCCCTTTTTGAAATAAACGTATATAAGAAGTACCGTGCGGTCTGTTGAAACTGCACGGTACTTTTTTATGGTTCCGGTTATTTATCGAATTCCGGGTTGAAGGCGTAGAAGTTTCTGCTGTCCAGTTTCTCCTGTACGATGCGGAGGCTTTCGCCGAAGCGCTGGTAGTGTACGATTTCCCGCTCTCTCAGGAAGCGGATCGGATCGCAGACTTCCGGATCTTTTACGAGACGAAGGATATTGTCGTAGGTGGTCCGGGCTTTCTGTTCTGCTGCCAGATCTTCATTCAGATCCGTGATCGGATCTCCTTTTGACTGGAAGACGGTGGCAGTCCACGGCATGCCGCTGGCTGCCTGAGGCCAGAGCGCCAGCGTGTGGTCCACATAGTAAGGGGCGAAACCGGAACGTTCGATCTCTTCCGGAGTCAGGTCTTTTGTGAGCTGGTAGACGATGGCGCAGATCATTTCCATATGGGCAAGTTCTTCGGTGCCGATGTCGGTCAGTGTTCCGGTGACTTCTTTGTACGGCATGGTGTAGCGCTGGGACAGATACCGCATGGATGCGGCGAGTTCTCCGTCCGGTCCGCCGAACTGACTGATGATGATCTGAGCGATCTTCGGGTTAGTCTGGGTGATCTTCACCGGATATTGCAGTCTCTTTTCATAATTCCACATAGGTCAGCATCCTCCTTCCTGCCATGGCCATGGCTCGTTAACCCAGTTCCAGCGGTCGGCGCATGAGGCTTCCGCAGTATCAATCGTCAGCGGGCCGTAGGCGGACGCATATTCTTTCAGTGCCTGGTTCCTTCTGAGGCTCATTTCATGGAAGTAGGAGAGGGCCTCAGGATCACAGGGGTGTGTGTCGAGATAGAGTTTTACTTCATCTACTGCGAAGCTGACCTGGTTGATCTGATTCATCAGCTGGCGGCGATTTATCCGGCTGGTGTTCTGTATGGAGTTGTTCTGCATATTCATCTGCGCAGCCCTCCTTTTCCGAGAAATGGTTTGTCGAGTTCCGCGAATATGGTTCCGCTCTCCAGCGCCTTGCAGGGATCGTAGACATTTTTCCAGTTCTGCCAGGGTACGTATGCCATTGCCGCCGGCATGTGTGCCGGGAAGTGGTCGTGCGTATCCGGGCAGCCGTCTGCTCCGCAGCGGCATTCACAGGCTGACGCGGAAGCCGGCTGCCCGGGGCGGCGCATACAGCGCATGTTATTCTGATAATTAGCCAAGGGGCTTCTCCTTTCAAAAGTCGGTTTTGTATTATACTATGAGTAAAAAAGCAGGATGTTCTTGGTTCTTTCTCCATTTTTCTCTGGATTTTTCTGATATAAGTAAAATAATATTTGAAAAAAGGGAGAGAAAATATTTCTTTACATTTGGATGGATATTATATATAATGGTTAGGTCAGCGGGGTGTGGCTCAGTTTGGTTAGAGCGCACGGCTGGGGGCCGTGAGGTCGCAGGTTCGAATCCTGTCACCCCGATTCCTGATCATATATATGTAATGATGAAAGAGGCATTTTATAAGGAATCAGATCGTGCAGAAGAAAATTGCCGAAGCTGGTTCCTTATCTGCTATGTGGGGAGCGCAGCAGTACAGTTGATTTCAAGGGGACGAGGCAGAGATGAAGAGCAGGATCGTACGGCCGGTTCAGAAGTATGACCAGAAAGGAAAGAAGAATAAGAAGGCGGGAGCACGGCTTGACCAGACACAGCCTTTGCGTCCGGTCGGGACATCACGCACGGCAGCAGGCAGGCCGTCAGGGGAGACGCAGCCTATGCGTACGGCGGAGATCCGCGCCGGATATGCCGGATACCGGCGGAGTGTGGAGCGGCGCCGGGAGATCGTGCAGACGCCTCGCAGCCGTGCCCAGAGCAGGCCGGTGAAGCAGAAACGGGCGAAAAGAAGCTGGTTTGGCAATCTTATCTCCACAAAAAGTATGGGCGCGGAGGATTATTTTGATTTTGACCTTCTGCTGGTCGTTATCTTTCTGCTTGGATTCGGACTCGTCATGCTGTACAGCACCAGCGCTTATGAAGCGGAAGTGGAACTGGGCAATGACCTGTATTATTTTTCGAGACAGGCGCTGATCGGAGCGGTCGGTTTTATTATAATGATCTTTATATCGCGGATCGATTACCATATATACGGCGCTTTTGCGGCGGAAATCTATGCGGTTGCCATGGTCCTGATGGTGCTGGTCAAGTCGCCGCTCGGAATAACGCTGAACGGAGCCAGGCGGTGGATCCGCCTGCCGGGTAATCTGACCCTGCAGCCTGCGGAGATCACCAAGATCGCCGTGATACTTTTTATCGCCTATGAATTGTGCCGGCTGGGGCGCAAGGCGTATAAGATGGAAGGGGTCATCCAGGTGTTCGTGTTCGGGGCGATCGCTTCCGGCGGCGTACTGTTCCTGACAGACAACCTCAGTACGGCCATTATCGTTATGGCGATCACCTGCATCCTGATCTTTGTCAGTCATCCGAAGATGAAGCCGTTCCTGATCTTTATCGGAGTTGCGGCTGTGATCGCGGTGGTTGGAATAGCGATCCTGGCTGTTACTGCGGCCAACAGCGATAATTTCCGCCTCCAGAGGATCATTTCCTGGCTGAATCCGGAAGCTACGGCGGATTCCGGGAGCTACCAGGTCATGCAGGGCCTGTATGCGATCGGAAGCGGCGGCTTTTTCGGAAAAGGACTGGGCAACAGTACGCAGAAGCTGGGAGTAATACCCGAGGCGCAGAATGATATGATCCTTGTCGTGATCTGCGAGGAGCTGGGGGTATTTGGCGCGTTTGTCATCTTTCTCCTGTTCGGGATCCTCCTATACAGGCTGATGTTTATCGCACAGAATGCGCCGGATCTGTACGGATCGCTGATCGCGACGGGCATCTTTGCCCACATCGCCCTTCAGGTGACGCTTAATATTGCCGTGGTGACAGGAATGCTGCCGACGACAGGAATTACCCTTCCGTTTATCAGTTACGGTGGTACGGCGATCGTCTTCCTGCTTGCGGAGATGGGGATCGCACTGGGGATATCCCGGCGGATACGTCTGGAAGGAGAGTAGACTTCAGGGGAGTTCATGAAATTTTTATCATGAACCCCTTTTTTTATCTAAAGAACTATGGTATATTTTAATATGGTATTGAAAACTACGTATAGTGGAATTTCAAAATATACATTGTGGTTGATACATATTGATACCGCAGTCTGGAGGAATTAAAGTGGATTATAAGATTATCGTGGACAGTTGCGGAGAGCTGACCGGCAGGATGAAAAAGAGCGGCCTTTATACAACGGCTTCGCTGAGTATGCAGGTGGACGGAGATGTGATCGCAGATGATGAGTCGTTCGATCAGAAAGATTTTCTCCGGCGGGTTGCTGCCAGTCCGGAGTGCCCGAAGTCTTCCTGCCCTTCTCCGGAAGAATACATGAAGCTATATGAAGGGGAAGAGAAGCGGGTTTACGCGGTGACGCTTTCGGCTGAACTGAGCGGATCCTATAACAGCGCGGAACTGGGAAGGAAGCTTTTTGCCGAAGAACATCCGGATGAAGACAAGCAGATCTGTGTTTTCAATTCCCGGTCGGCATCTGTGGGAGAGTCGCTGATCGGCATGAAGATACAGGAATGCGAGGAGAGCGGACTTGGATTTGAAGAGACTGTCAAAGCGGTAGAAGCTTATATTGAGGAGCAGCACACGTATTTTGTCCTTGAGAATCTGGATACGCTCCGGAAGAACGGCCGGCTTACCGGTATCAAATCTTTTGTCGCCAGTGCGCTCAACATCAAACCGGTCATGGGTTCCACCCCTCAGGGGACGATCTGTCAGCTCGGACAGGCGCGCGGGATTAAAAGGGCGCTGGGCAAGATGGTGGATCAGATTGTACGCGATGCACGTGATACGGAAGGAAAAGTACTGGCAGTGGCACACTGCAACTGCCTGGAACGGGCGCGCGAGGTGGAGCGGATGCTCCTGGACCGGATGAAAGTGAAGGAAAGCTTCATTGTAGATACGGCGGGCATCAGTACGATGTATGCCAATGACGGCGGAATAATTGTTGTGATCTGAGCCGGAATGTGGTAAACTGTCCCTATGGGATGGAAAGGAGCATGAACAGAATGAGCCAGAAAAAGGTTGATATGTATAAGCAGGAAAAGGCGAACAGAAAGCAGATCATGCACAAGCAGAGGGTGATGGGAGTTGTCCGTAAATGCGTCCTCAGTCTTGCAGGACTTGCGTTGATCGCATGGCTCGGCTATTCTGCGTATGATATGTATGAGTCCGGTAAAGAGAGGATCGTAGCGGAAGCGGACTACACTCCGGTGATGGATTATATGGACAGTCTTACAGCCCAGTCTGCGGAATAGACCGGGGAAGGGTAATGAAGTGGGGATAACCGGTAAATTTTATTTCCTATATTTATCCGATATACAGGACACTTACACAACATGTAGGGAGAGATGGATGTCTCTCCACTACATGTTCTTTTTTGCCTTGAAATGCCTCTGTTTCAAGGCTTTTTTCATATCCGGGCTTCACAAAAAAATCAAAAATAGGGGTTGAAAAAGGGGGGATGGTGGTTTAGAATGGAGTCAAGTGGTAAAGAGTGGTGGCTAGTGGAATAAAGTGGGGAGCGATGTGGAGACTTACCCGAAGAGAAAGGATTCCGGATGTTATTAGGAGAGTTTAACCATAGCATTGATGAAAAGGGAAGACTTATCATCCCGGCAAAGCTTCGGGATGATCTCGGCGACAGCTTCGTGATCTGTAACGGGTTGGAGGGATGTCTCTTTGTATACTCTCAGGAAGAATGGAATAAATTCGTAGCCGAACTTGAGACCTTACCACGCATGAACAAAGACGCCAGAATTTTCAAACGGTACTTCTTCGGAAGCGCTTCGGAAGGCAGCTTTGACAAGCAGGGGAGAGTGCTTGTACCGCCGTCTCTGAGGAAAGCGGCGAACCTGGAGAAGGATGTTGTCCTGGTGGGAGTCCAGGATCGGGTTGAGATCTGGGACAAGGCCCTCTGGGAGGAGCGCAGCCAGGTGAGCGAAGAAGATCTGGATGCGATCGCAGAGCGCATGGAGTCCATCGGTATCAGGATCTGATATGGAGGAGATTATGGCATTTGATCATGTATCCGTGCTGCTGCATGAGACAGTGGACGGGCTTAATGTCAGGCCGGACGGCACATATGTGGACGCAACGCTGGGGGGCGGCGGACATGCTTATGAAGTGTGCAGCAGGCTGAATGACAAGGGGAGATTTATAGGAATAGACCAGGATGCCGACGCCATCGAAGCGGCGGGGAAACGTCTGGAAGGCTTCGGGGAGAAGGTCACGATAATACGGAGCAATTACCGTGATATGAAGCCAGAGCTCCGGAAAAGAGGCATTGACAGTGTGGACGGGATCGTCCTCGATCTGGGGGTGTCGTCCTACCAGCTGGATACCGCGGAACGCGGTTTTTCCTACCGGGCGGATGCACCGCTTGATATGCGGATGGACCAGCGTCAGAAAATGACGGCGAGAGACATTGTCAACGGCTACAGCGAGACGGAATTATACCGCGTGATCCGTGACTACGGGGAAGACCGCTTTGCTAAAAATATTGCGAAGCATATTGTCGCAGAGCGCGGGAAGCATCCGATCGAGACAACAGGACAGCTGAATGAGATCATCAGTCATGCGATACCGATGAAGATACAGAAGACATCGGGACATCCGTCGAAGCGGACGTTCCAGGCGATCCGGATCGAACTGAATCACGAACTGGATGTGCTGAGGAATTCTCTGGACGACATGATCGACATGCTGCGTCCGGGAGGGCGGATCTGCATTATTACATTTCATTCGCTGGAGGACAGGATCGTGAAAAGCGCGTTCCGAAGAAATGAGGATCCGTGCATCTGTCCGAAGAATTTTCCCGTCTGTGTCTGCGGAAGGACATCGAAGGGGAAAGTGATCACCAGGAAGCCGATCCTTCCGTCAGAGGAAGAGATGGCGTCCAACAGCCGCTCAAAGAGTGCGAAGCTGAGGATATTTGAGCGTACGTAAGAAACAGGGAGTAGTGAATATATAGTTCCGGACGGGAAGGGGAGATCCCGGCGGAACAGCGAAAAAGAAAGGGGCAGTCGGACATGGCAGCAAGGTATGGCGCATATAATTACAGAAGATCTGGTTACAGAGGGAATGACCGGAACAGTTATTATGTGTATGGCAATACAGTGCGTCAGATGCAGACTGCTCCTCTTCGCAGGCAGCAGACGGAATCCCGCCCGGCACAGCCGAAGCGGACAAGCCGTCAGGTCGTAAGGAACCGTAACCGGGCGATGAGCATCAGTCCGGCTTATGCGTTATTTCTGGCAGCCGCTGCAGTGTGTGCGGTACTGGTATGCGTACTGTATCTGAATCTGCAGTCCGGCGTTGTCAGCCGTTCGGAGAATGTGACAGCGCTGCAGGAAGAACTGGCGGATCTCACGGAAGAGAATACGACCAGATATAATGCGGCGGCGAATTCTGTAAATATCGAGACTGTACGCGACCGTGCGATGAACGAGATGGGAATGGTGTATGCCGCGCAGGGAACCGTGATCGAGTATGACCGTCCCGCAGGCGATTATGTAAAACAGTACAGCGATATTCCCGAGAATGGCGTGCTTGCGATGTCGAGCGATGTATCGAGATAAGGATTAGATAGTATGTCCGTTAGAAGAAAAAGAAGAAAGAACAGATTTCAATTTTTAACAAGAAAATTTCCTTTACGGATGCAACGGAAGCTGGTAATGCTATTTATGGCAGTGATACTGGCTTTTGTTGTTCTTATGGGCCGGATCACCTACATTAATCTGAGCAGGGGCAGCAGTTATACGAGAGTCGTCCTGGATCAGCAGAATTATGACAGCCGTGTGATCGCATTCAAACGCGGCGATATCGTGGACCGGAACGGTACGAAGATCGCGACCAGCGAACGTGTGTATAATGTGATCCTTGATGTCCATGTGATGACAGACAAGGAAGAATATATCGAGCCGACAAAGGCTGTGCTGGAGGAGTGCTTCGGCATTGACGGCAGTACGATCGACGAACTGGTGGAAGAGAAGCCGGACAGCAGGTATGAGATCCTGAAGAAAGGGATCGATTACAGTACGGCGCAGAAGTTCGAGGCTATTGATGAGGATAACGAGAACTATCCGAATGTCAAAGGGATCTGGCTGGAGGATGACTATACAAGGACGTATCCTTACGGCAGCCTGGCCAGCGACGTGATTGGATTTATCTATGACGGTAATCAGGGCGCGAACGGGATCGAGAGCGCATATAACAGTATACTGAATGGCACCGACGGCCGGGAATACGGCTATTTTGATTCGGAGTCGTCTGTGGAGCGGACGGTCAAGCCGGCGAAAAACGGAAATACGGTTGTATCAACGATCGATGTTACGCTGCAGAGTATTGTGGAAAAATGCATTCTGGAATTCAATCAGCAGTATGCATCAGACGGCAATCCGGGAAGCAAGAATACGGCGGTTATGATCATGAACCCCAACACGGGTGAGATCCTGGCAGAGGCCTCCTATCCGAACTATGATCTGAACAACCCCAGAGATCTGTCGTCGCTCTATACGGAAGAGCAGCTGGCGGCTATGTCGGATGAGGACAGGCTGAATGCGATGAACAGTCTGTGGAGGAATTTCTGTGTCAGCGATGCGTATGAACCGGGATCGACCATGAAACCCTTTACGGTTGCCGCCGGACTGGAGACAGGCGGACTTACAGGCGGTGAGACCTACTACTGCAGCGGATCAAAGAATGTCGCGGGAACGCCCATCAGCTGTGCGAACAAGGACGGGCACGGGACCGAGACGGTACAGGATGCGATCGCTTATTCGTGCAATGTGGCGCTTATGGACATGGGACTTACGATCGGAGCGGAGAATTTCTGCAGATATCAGCACATATTCGGTTTCGGGGAATATACCGGGATCGATCTTCCGGGTGAGGCATCGACAGCAGGACTGCTCTATTCAGCTGAGAATATGTCGAGCGTTGACCTGGCGACCAACTCGTTCGGGCAGAATTTTAACGTGACGATGACGCAGATGCTTTCGGCGTTCTGTTCACTGATCAATGGCGGATATTATTATGAACCTCATGTGGTGAAGCAGATCCAGGATGAAGATGGAAATGTGATCGAGACAAAAGATCCGGTCCTGCTCCGCAAAACGGTTTCGGCGGAAACATCTGATACGCTGAAGCAGTATATGAAGGCGACCGTGGATTACGGAACAGGCAAGCGCGCCATGGTGGAAGGATATGAGATGGGCGCCAAGACCGGAACAGCCGAGAAGCTGCCCAGAGGAAACGGCAAATACCTGCTCTCTTATATCTGCTTTGCGCCGGTCCAGAATCCGGAAGTGGCGGTATACGTGGTGCTGGATGAGCCGAATACGGATAATCAGGCCAACAGCGGACTGGTGCAGGAACTGACAAAGGCGATCCTGGACGAGGCATTCCCGTATCTGGGGATCACAACCATCGCGGAGAGTGAAGCGGCTGCCCAGGCAGAAGGCGAGAGTATCCCGGAGACAGAATATACGGACTATGATGAGAATTATGAGGAGACCTATGACAATCCGGACGGAGCATATATCGATGAGGATTACGATCCGGATCTGGATGACTGGGCATCAGAAGATGCGCCGGAGTAAATAAGGAATAACCCTGCAGAAGATATAATAAGTTATAAAAATATCTTTTGCAGGGATTTTTTTATGAAAAGCAGAACCTATAACCGGAAGAAAATCCTTATCGTTTTTCTTGCCTCGGCGCTGATCCTGCTGGGACTAATCGGCAGGCTGGCGTATCTGATGATCTTTGAGGCGGAATATTATCAGGAGCTGGCCAGGGACCTGCATGAGCGGGAACGGCCGGTCAAAGCGGCGCGTGGTGAGATCGTTGACCGCAACGGTACGGTGCTGGCAGCCAACCGGACCGTATGTACCATCTCGGTGATCCACAGCCAGATCACGGATCCGGAATCGGTCGTGGAAGTGCTCAGCAGAGAACTGGAACTGGATCCCGGGGAAGTGAGAGAAAAGGTGGAGAAAGTCTCTTCCATGGAACGGATCCGCTCCAATGTGGATAAAGAAACAGGGGACCGGATCCGGGAGTACGGCCTGGAGGGGGTAAAAGTGGATGAAGATTACAAGAGATACTATCCATATAATGAGCTGGCTTCACGCGTACTAGGGTTTACCGGCGGCGACAACCAGGGGATCATCGGCCTTGAAGTGAAGTATGAAGATTATCTGAAGGGAACGGACGGAACGATCCTCACAGTGACAGACGCCCGGGGAGTGGAACTGGAAGGGGTCGCGGAAGACCGGATCGAACCGGTTCCGGGACAGACCCTGCAGGTCAGCCTGGATTATAATATCCAGTCTTACTGCCAGCAGGCAGCGGTGAATGTTCTGCAGGAAAAGCAGGCGGAAGCGGTGTCCGTCCTCCTGATGAATCCGCAGAACGGGGAAATCTATGCCATGGTAAATGCACCGGAATTCAATCTCAACGAACCGTTTGAACTCAATACCGGGCAGGATCCGGACAGCCTGTCTGATGAGGAACTTCAGGATGCGCTGAATCAGATGTGGCGGAACCGGTGCATCAATGATACGTATGAACCCGGTTCTGCATTCAAGATCATGACGGCTGCCGCCTGTCTGGAAGAGGGAGTGGTATCTCTGGACGACACGTTCGTCTGCCCCGGCTACCGGATCGTGGAAGACAGAAAGATCCGATGCCATAAGACAGGCGGCCACGGACAGGAGACATTTGCGGACGGGATCCGTAATTCCTGCAATCCGGTATTTATGGATATCGGAATGAGGCTGGGGGCGGACCGGTTCTGCGATTATTTTGAACAGTTCGGCCTGATGAGCCTGACGAATATCGATCTGCCCGGAGAAGCCGGCACGATCATGCACAGCAGGGATGCGATCGGCTCGGTGGAACTGGCAACCATGACTTTCGGACAGTCTTTCCAGGTGACGCCGGTCCAGATGGCAGCCACAGTGAGCTCGATCATCAACGGCGGCAGACGGGTGACGCCGCACATTGCCACGGGGATTGCGGATAAATCCGGGGAACTGGTGAAAAAATTTGAATTTCCGGAGAAAAAAGGGATCGTCTCAGAGGAAACTTCGGAAACTATGCGCAAACTGCTGGAATCCGTGGTCGCTGAGGGCTCCGGGAATAATGCGTTTATCGAAGGGTATTCGATCGGGGGCAAGACAGCGACGTCCCAGACCCTCCCGAGGAGCGCCAATAAGTATATCGCTTCTTTTGTGGGATTCGCCCCGGCGGAGGATCCGCAGGTGCTGGGGATGGTCATCATACATGACCCCCAGGGCGTCTATTACGGCGGTACGATAGCGGCTCCTGTGCTGCGGGATATTTTTGACAATGTGCTGCCGTATCTCGGGATTGAAAAAATGTAAACCATGGTTTATACTTAATGAGATGTTCAGGCGGGGCAGCCCGCGGAAAACAAAAGAGATAAAGAGGTGTATTTATGAGCAGTCATGTAGTGATCCCGGTTCTGATATCATTTGCGGTCAGCCTGATACTCGGGCCGGTTATCATTCCTTTTTTGAGAAAGCTGAAAATGAAACAGACAGAGCGTGTGGACGGAGTGCAGTCGCACCTGAAGAAAGCGGGTACGCCGACCATGGGAGGGATCATCATTCTGATCTCCGTTGTCG
Source organism: Candidatus Mediterraneibacter excrementavium (assembly GCA_019120275.1). Lineage (GTDB taxonomy): Bacteria > Bacillota > Clostridia > Lachnospirales > Lachnospiraceae > Mediterraneibacter > Mediterraneibacter excrementavium. Next base: position 17,148 of record DWVL01000085.1, read on the forward strand.
TTACGTCTCTGATCTACGTAAAAGACTATCCGAAGATCATACCGGTGCTTTTCCTTACTGTTGCGTTCGGACTCATCGGTTTTCTGGATGATTATCTGAAGGTTGTACTGAAGCGTTCCGACGGCCTGATGCCGATGCAGAAGATGGCGCTGCAGATCGTGGTTACAGCGGTGTTCGCTTTTTATCTGGTCCGTGTGGCGGATATCCCGCTGACGATACTGATCCCGTTCTCGGGCGGATATTACTGGGATATCGGCTGGCTTGCCGTTCCGGTCCTGTTCTTTGCTGTGATCGGTACGGTCAATGGCACGAATTTTACGGACGGCCTGGATGGACTGGCGTCCAGTGTTACGGTCCTTGTGGCCACATTTTTTACGGTGGTAGCCATTGGCACGGGAAGCGGGATCGAGCCGGTGACCTGCGCGGTGGTAGGAGCCCTGCTCGGCTTCCTGCTTTTTAATGTGTATCCTGCCAGCGTATTTATGGGCGACACAGGATCTCTGGCGCTTGGCGGATTCGTGGCTGGAACGGCGTATATGCTTCAGATGCCGCTGTTCATTATTATCGTTGGATTTATCTATCTGCTGGAAGTGGCGTCCGTGATCATCCAGGTGACTTATTTTAAGGCGACGCACGGCAAACGGATCTTTAAGATGGCTCCGATCCATCATCATTTTGAATTATGCGGCTGGTCGGAGACGAGAGTGGTGGCGGTGTTCTCGATCGTCACAGCGCTTCTCTGTCTGATCGCTTTAATGGGGGTATGATACAATGGATATTCGAGGTAAGAAGGTACTGGTATTCGGCTCAGGGATCAGCGGGGAGGCTGCAGCGGGCCTGCTTGCGGAACAGGGTGCGCAGATCATTCTCTATGACGGCAATGAGAAGCTTGACAGAGATGCGATAAGCCGCCGCGTCCCGGAAGGAGCGGAGATCATTCTCGGCGCGTTTCCGGAGGAACTTGCTGACAGTCTGGAACTGGTAGTCATGAGTCCCGGCGTTCCGGTGGACCTTCCGGTTGTGGAGCGCATGAAAGAGCGCGGCATACCGGTCTGGGGAGAGATCGAGCTTGCCTATACATATGCGAAGGGCGATGTCCTGGCGATCACCGGTACGAATGGCAAGACGACGACCACCACGCTGCTCGGCGAGATCATGAAGGCAGCGGCTGAGAGCGTATTTATCGTAGGAAATATCGGCACACCGTATACCGGAGTTGCTTCTGAAACGAAGGAGGATTCCGTGACCGTGGCTGAGATCAGCAGCTTCCAGCTGGAGACTGTGCACAGCTTCCGCCCGAAGGTGAGCGCGATCCTGAATATTACGCCGGATCATCTGAACCGGCATCATACGATGGAAGCATATATAGCTGCCAAGGAGAGAATAACGGAGAATCAGACACCGGATGATTACTGCGTGCTTAACTATGAAGACGACGTGCTGCGCCGGTTCGGGGAATCCGTACGTGCACAGGTTCTATATTTCAGCAGCCGGCGTAAACTTAACAGAGGCGTTTATCTTGACGGCGACAGGATCATCTGCGGGATCGACAGGGAGACGGAGATCTGCAGGACCGGAGACCTTCAGATCCTGGGCGTGCATAATTATGAGAATGTGATGGCGGCCGTGGCCATGGCGTATGTCTATGGCGTGCCCGTGGATGTGATCCGGCGGGTGGTTACGTCTTTTAAAGGCGTAGAACACCGGATTGAATTCGTGGCTGAGAAAAACGGCGTCGCTTACTATAATGATTCAAAAGGAACGAATCCGGATGCGGCGATCCGCGGGATCCGTGCTATGAATCGGCCGACCGTGCTGATCGGCGGCGGATATGACAAGGATTCTTCCTATGAGGAATGGATCGAAGCTTTTGACGGCAAGGTGAAGAAGCTGGTGCTGATCGGAGCCACGAGGGAAAAGATTGCTGAGACCGCCCGCAGGCTGGGCTTTACGGATATCGTGATGGCTGACAGTTTCGAGGAGGCATTTGAAAAATGCACAGAATACGCAGAGCCGGGAGATGCGGTCCTGCTTTCTCCGGCATGCGCAAGCTGGGGAATGTTTAAGAATTATGAAGAACGCGGAGATAAATTCAGAGAACTTGTAGAACAACTGTAGGGAGTGGGATTTATTGAAGCGTTCCGGGCAACGAAGACGGTATGACGAGACAATGGCGGCAGTGGTCCTGATCCTGGTGCTTGCGGGGCTGGTCCTGCTGTACAGTACCAGCGCCTATAATGGCAGGATTAAATTCCTCGATGAGTGGTATTATCTGAAGAAGCAGGGGTTTGCCACGCTGATCGGCCTGGCCGGTATGCTGATCGTCTCACGGATCGATTATCACCGCTGGGCGGTCCTGGCGCTTCCCGGATATCTGGCGGCGATCGTGCTTTCCGTGGCTGTCATGCTTTTCGGAGATGAGTATAACGGGTCCAAAAGATGGCTGTCTTTGGGCCCGCTTTCATTTCAGCCTTCGGAATTCTCGAAGGTTGCGGTGATCATTTTCCTGGCATGGCTGATCAGCCGTTATTCCGGCCGTCCGGACCGGTTCCGGAAGATCCTGGTCCTGTTTCTTCCGGTGCTTCCGATCGCAGGTCTGGTAGGGGCCAGCAATCTGAGTACGGCGATCATCATCCTCGGGATCGCGGCTGTACTTATCTTCGCGGCCAGTCCGAAGTATTCGCCTTTCATCTGGATGGGGACATCGGCGATTGCGTTTATGGCTGTATTTCTGGCTATGGAGAGTTATCGCCTGGAACGGCTTGCCATCTGGCGGGACCCGGAAAAATATGAGAAAGGCTATCAGACGCTTCAGGGTCTGTATGCGATCGGGAGCGGCGGCATATTCGGAAGAGGACTGGGGAGCAGTGTGCAGAAGCTCGGGTTTCTTCCGGAAGCACAGAATGATATGATCTTTTCCATTATCTGCGAGGAACTGGGACTTGTGGGGGCAGGGATTATAATCCTGCTGTTCTTTTTGCTGATCTGGCGTTTTTTTCTCACAGCGGTAAGGGCGCCGGATCTCTTTGGCGCGCTGATCGCTTCGGGGGCGATGGCTCATCTGATGATACAGGTGATCCTGAATATCGCGGTTGTTACGAATACGATCCCGAATACCGGGATCACACTGCCGTTTATCAGCTACGGCGGCACGTCGGTTGTATTTTTGCTGTTGGAAATAGGGGTTGTGCTGAATGTATCCGGTCTGGTAAAATGACAGAGAAGGAGATGGAGACGGACTGATGAGAGATAAGAAGAACAAGAAGATAAAAATATGGCCATTTGTACTTGGTTTTTTTGGCGCGCTTTGTGTGATGGCTGTCGCGGCTTTTATGCTGTGCCGGACCAGAGGTTATGAGATCGAAGGCAATTCCTATTACAGTGACAATACGATCACAACATGGGTGGAAAACGATAAGCTTTCCTTTAATACGTTGTTCATACTGGCTAAATATAATCTGACGGATCCGGAACTTCCGGCAGGCGTGGAGCGTCTGCATGTGTCGCTTAAGAATCCGTGGACGGTAAAGATAAAGGTGGAAGAAAAGGAACTGGCAGGATATGTAGCCTTCGAGGATGCGAATCTGTACTTTGACAGCGAGGGCACTGCAGTCCTGCGTTCAAAAAAAGTTATAGAAGGAGTGCCGTACATAGAAGGACTGGCGTTTGACGCTGCCACGACTGAGGTCGGTAAGCCGCTGCCTGCGGAGGACGACGGGATATTCGGTCAGATCGTGGATGTTTCCCGCAATCTGAAGAAATACAACCTTGCTCCGGACCGCCTTTCCTGCGCGGATGGTGAGATGAGGATTTACTTCGGAGTTGTGGAAGTTCTCCTGGGCGCGGGTGAATACGAAGAAAAGCTGCAGCAGGTGGAGCCGATCCTTGCGAAACTGAATGAATTGTATCCAGGCATGGCGGGGACTCTGCACCTTGAGAATTATGAGTCCGGATCAGACTCGATCCGATTTGTGCCCGCAGCGTAAATAGTTTAAAAAATCAGAAAAATAGCAAAAAATCTATTGATTATTTGCGTAAAAGACTATATTATATACTTATTGGATTGTACCGTCCAATAAAGGGATGTATAAGCAATTAATAAGACGACAAAGGAGGAAATACTCTTGTTAGAAATTAAAACCAACGAATCGGAAGCGGCCGCAAGAATAATTGTTGTCGGAGTAGGCGGCGGCGGAAATAACGCTGTGAACCGCATGATCGATGAGCAGATCGCGGGCGTGGAATTTATCGCAGTAAATACAGATAAGCAGGCGCTTCAGCTTTGTAAGGCGCCGACACTGATGCAGATCGGCGAGAAGCTTACGAAGGGGCTTGGCGCAGGAGCACAGCCTGAGGTTGGAGAGAAAGCGGCAGAGGAAAGTTCAGAGGAGATTTCAGCAGCTCTCAAGGGAGCGGACATGGTGTTCGTTACCTGCGGTATGGGCGGCGGAACAGGTACAGGTGCCGCACCGGTCATCGCACGGATCGCGAAAGAGCAGGGTGCGCTGACAGTAGGCGTTGTAACGAAGCCGTTCCGTTTTGAGTCCAAGACGAGAATGCAGAATGCCCTCAATGGTATTGATAAATTAAAAGAGAATGTAGATACGATCATCGTGATCCCGAATGATAAACTTCTGGAGGTCGTTGACAGACGTACGACGATGCCGGAGGCTCTGAAGAAGGCGGACGAGGTCCTGCAGCAGGGTATCCAGGGCATCACAGACCTGATCAATGTACCGTCACTGATCAACCTGGATTTCGCAGATATCCAGACGGTAATGAAGGACAAGGGCATCGCCCACATTGGTATCGGTTCGGGACGCGGCGACGACAAGGCTCTCGAAGCAGTCAAGGAGGCTGTTGCCAGTCCGCTGCTTGAGACAACGATTCAGGGCGCTTCCAATGTTATCGTTAATGTATCCGGTGACATTACGCTTATGGATGCGTCTGATGCGGCTGATTACGTACAGGAACTTGCAGGCGAGAGCGCAAGCATTATCTTCGGTGCGATGTACGACGATACAAAATCCGATGAATGTACGATCACAGTTATTGCTACAGGCTTACATAATGTAGGCGGAAGCGCTTCCAAGCTGAAAGCGAGACTTGAGGGACAGCAGAAAGTCGGATCTATCCTTCCGAACAGCGACGGACATTCTTCAGTGCGAAGCCGTCTCGAAGGAGAGAAGAGCGCTTCGAGGCCGCAGGGAGGCACCATGCCGACACTTCAGCCGAGGACGCCCTCCAGCAATGTGAAAGAGCAGTCCATCAAGATTCCGGATTTCTTTAAAAAGTAATAACGTTTCTTTTGATCTGTGCGGTTCATGCCGCACAGATTTTTTTGTCGAAATTTATTTTTCCCTGTCTGTCATTATCTGACAAATTTCCATTATCCAAAGCGCTATAATTGTCTTCGGGTCGCACGGAGGGGGTGAAGCATGTACTATGAATTATACATAGATGTGTTTTTCCTTGAAAATTTTCTGATGGACAGTATCCTGCTGTTTCTGATCAACCGGATACTGAAATGCGGGCAGCCGGCGGGACGGATACTTGCAGGCGCCGCTGCAGGCAGTCTGCTGACCTGCGCAGCCATCGCCCTTCCGATCCCCGGTATGGTCAGAATGATCCTTTATCATACTGCAGCCGGAAGCGTGATGCTTGCTGCAGGACTGAACATCAGGCGGAAAGCGCTGTTTGTGAAAGCCTTCATACTCTTATATGTGTGCGCTGTATTTGTCGGCGGTTTACTTGTAGTCTTCAGGCCGTATATGCGCTGTGCGGGACTGTTTTACGCGGCAGCGGTGTCTGCGGCTTATATTTTCCGGAAACTGTGGAACGTGCTCAGCTGTCTGCAGGCCCGTAGCACGCATTTGCTGCCGGTCAGCCTTTATACGGAAACGGGAATGCTGGAAATCACGGCGCTTCTGGATACGGGCAACTGTCTGCGGGATTTTGTGACAGGAGATCCGGTCAGTGTTCTGGACGAGGAGGTGTTCATGCGGCTTCCGGGAATGCCGGAAATGCCGGATGGCATGCGCCTGATCCCCTATCAGTGTACCGGGGGCAAATCCGTTATGCGCGTCTTCCGCATCAGGAGGATGTGTATACATATGGAAGAGGATAAATGGATCGAACACCCGCTTCTGGGGATCGGCGAGGAAGTCCTTTCAGGGGACGGAAGCTTTAAGATGCTTCTGAATCCGGCGGTCATGAATGCTTAAAAAACAGACAAAAATTATACAGGACAGGAGGAAATCAGATGTTGGCAAAAGCAGCAGTGCCGCATCATGCAGGGATGCGGATACTGACGGATATCAGAGGGCTGATATTCGGAACAGGAAAAGAGATTCATTATATCGGAGGCGCGGAGATCCTGCCTCCGCCTCTGGAAGAAGAGGAAGAGCAGAGAATGATTATGAGACTGGGGACGGGACAGGACGGCAGCGCCAAAAAGGTGCTGATCGAACATAATCTCCGCCTGGTCGTATACATTGCAAAAAGATTTGACAATACGGGGGTCGGAGTCGAGGACCTGATCTCGATCGGGACGATCGGACTGATCAAGGCGATCAATACATTCAACCCGGTGAAAAAGATCAAACTTGCCACATACGCCTCGAGATGCATAGAAAACGAGATCCTTATGTATCTGCGGCGCAACAGCAAGACGAAAATGGAAGTGTCGATCGATGAACCGCTGAATGTAGACTGGGACGGCAACGAACTGTTGCTGTCAGATATACTCGGGACCGAGGAGGACACGATATACAGGGATCTGGAGAATGAAGCGGAGAGAAAGCTGCTCGTCAGGGCCCTGAATAAGCTGAGCAGCCGCGAAAAGCTGATCGTCCGGATGCGGTTCGGCCTGGACAATCCGGACGGTCAGGAAAAGACGCAGAAAGAAGTGGCAGATATGCTTGGGATCTCGCAGTCCTACATATCAAGGCTGGAAAAGAAGATCATGCAGAGGCTCAAAAAAGAGATGGTGCGCTACGAGTAGGAGCCTGCCTTTCAGAGGTTGTAGTAATGCGCGTAGATCCCGCCTTTTTTCAGCAGCGTCTCGTGTGTTCCTCTTTCTGCAATTCCCTCTTCTGTGATGACGATGATCTCATCGGCGTTCCGGATGGTGGAGAGCCGGTGTGCGATGGTGATGGTGGTGCGGTTCCTGGAGAGTTCTTCCAGGCTCTGCTGGATCCAGCGTTCGCTTTCGTTGTCCAGAGCGCTTGTGGCTTCATCGAGGATGAGGACGGGCGGGTTCTTCAGAAATACGCGGGCAATGGAGATCCGCTGCTTCTGTCCTCCGGAAAGCCGTGCGCCGCGTTCTCCTACAAAGGTATCATAGCCGTCCGGCAGTTCGCTGATAAAATCATGGATATTGGCGCGCCGGGCGGCTTCTGTGATCTCTTCCATGGACGCGCCGGGTTTCCCGTAAGCGATGTTATCGCGGATGGTGCCGGAGAAAAGATAAACGTCCTGCTGTACCATTCCGATCTGGCTGCGCAGACTTTTCAGAGAGAGGGTGCGTACGTCTTTGCCGTCAATGGTGATCCGGCCGCCGGTCACATCGTAGAAGCGGGGCAGGAGCGAGCAGATCGTCGTTTTTCCGCTTCCGGAGGGGCCGACAAGGGCGATGGATTTTCCTGCCGGGATCTCGAAGGATACGTGGGAGAGCACCGGCGTATCGTCATCGCTGTAGTGGAATGATACATCTTCATAGCAGACATGGCCTTTCACGTTTGTGAGTTCAACGGCATCCGCCGGATCTGTGATTTCCGGCCGGGTGTCCATCACTTCCAGAAAACGCCGGAAACCCGCAAGTCCTTTCTGCATCATTTCTATAAGTTCTACGAGGATCTGGATCGGATTGATGAAAATACCGATATAGAGGGCATACATGGCAAGATCCACCGGCTCCATCCGGCCTTTTGCGATGAGATATCCGCCAAAGACCAGTGTGACCAGATACATCATGCCCTGAAAGAACAGGTTCCAGCCCATGAAATTGCCCATACAGCTGTAGTTATCCCGCTTGGAGAGCAGGAACGCCTGATTGCTCCGGTAAAATTTTTTGCGTTCGATGTCTTCGTTTGCGAATGATTGTACGACCCGGATGCCGGCAAGCGTGTCCTGAAGGCTGGAATTCACATCGCCGATCTTGCGTCTGTTTTCCATGAAGGTCTCCTGCATCCGTGTGTTCTGGCGTACGGTGAAGAAGAACATGCACAGCACGAGCACCACAAGCGGCAGTGCGAGCTGCCAGTTGATCAGGAACAGGAACAGGAAGGAACCTGCGATCTTCACTACGGAGATGAAGAGGTTCTCGGGACCGTGGTGCGCGAATTCCGCAATGTCAAAGAGGTCGGATACGAGCTTGCTCATCATCTGTCCGGAATTGTTGCGGCTGTAGTAGGAGAAAGAAAGCTTTTCGTAATGATCGAAGAGCTGCTGGCGCATATCTCTCTCCATGTTGGCGCCCATCATATGCCCCTGGTAGCTGACGTAATATTTGCACAGACTCTGCACTACATACATAAGGAACAGTCCTGCGGCAATGAGGGGCAGTGCGGAAAGGATGGTCCGGCTGTCCCTGGTGAAGAGAGTGTTGGTCATCGTGCGCAGGATCTGCGGATATGCGAGGTCGATAATGCTGATGGCTGCCGCGCATAAAAGGTCAATAAAAAAGACCGCTTTATACGGTGCATAGTAATCGATAAATCTGCGGATGGTCTGCATGGTCTTCCTCCTTGTATAGATCTCCCAATATCTTATCATATCCGATTCTGCTTGACAAGGCATCGGCCAGTGTAATAACGTATGGGTATGTGAGGGAGACGATTATGAAGTTATATCTTGCCCCGTTGGAGGGGATTACAGGGTGGATCTTCCGGGGCGCCGTCCATGCGTGCTTCGGAGGATTTGACAAATATTTTGTGCCGTTTATCAAACCGAATCAGATGGGGCATTTCAGCGCCCGGGAGAAGAAGGATATCCTTCCGGAGCATAACCGGGGGATGTACACGGTTCCGCAGATCCTGACAAATAAAGCCGAGGATTTTCTGAGAACGGCAAAGAAGCTTGAGGAATACGGGTACAGCGAGATCAATCTGAATCTGGGATGCCCGTCGAAAACGGTAGTCACAAAGGCCCGTGGTTCAGGCTTCCTGGCTTATCCGGAAGCACTGGAGCGGTTTCTTGACGAGATATTTGAGAAGTGCCCGATCCGCATTTCGGTGAAGACAAGGCTGGGAATGGAACAGCCGGAAGAGTTCGTCCGGATCCTGGAGATATATAACCGGTTTCCCATGGAAGAACTGATTATTCATCCGAGGGTTCAGAAAGATTTTTATAAGAATACGCCCAATCTGGAAATTTTCGGCTGCGCGCTTGCAGAGAGCCGGAATCCGGTATGTTACAACGGTGATATTTTCACACCGGCTGATTTTGCCCGGTTTACGGAAGAATATCGTTCCGTGGAACGGGTGATGACCGGACGGGGCGTGCTGCGTGATCCGGCGCTGGCGCGTGAGATCCGGGGCGGAAGAGCGGCTGACAGGAATGAACTGCGAAGGTTCCACGACCTGTTGTATGCGGGGTATTGCGAGGAAATGTCCGGTGACAGGACGATCCTTTTTAAGATGAAAGAATTCTGGTCGTACATGGCTCCCGCATTTGCAGACAGTAAAAAGTATGCAAAGAAGATCAAAAAAGCGGAAAAATGCGCTGTTTACGAACAGATCGTGGAAGAATTATTTGAAAAATGCGGACTCAGCAGGGAAGAGTCTGCTCCTGTCTGCGCAGCGCAGCCTCCACAAATCCCCTGAACAGCGGATGCGGGCGGTTCGGACGGGACTTGAGCTCCGGGTGCGCCTGGGTAGCGATGAACCAGGCGTGTTCCGGGATTTCGACCATTTCCACGATGCGGTTGTCCGGGGAGAGACCGCACAGGGACATGCCATGGTTTTCCAGATCTTCCCGGTAATCATTATTCACTTCATAGCGGTGGCGGTGACGTTCACTGATCTTTGTCGTACCGTACAGTTTTTTAGCCAGAGAACCTTCCTTCAGGACGCAGGGGCAGGCGCCCAGGCGGAGTGTTCCGCCGATGTCCTCCACGCCGATCTGGTCTTCCATAATGTGGATGACCGGGTGGGTCGTGTCTGTCCGGAATTCCATACTGTGGGCGTCATGCCAGCCGATCACATCCCGGGCGAATTCCACGATGGAGAGCTGCATGCCCAGGCACAGGCCGAGGAACGGGATGTCATGGGTGCGGGCGTACCGGATGGCAGTGATCATGCCTTCGATCCCCCGGCTGCCGAATCCGCCGGGGACAAGGATGCCGCTGACATCTGAGAAGAGTTCCTCCGCATTGTCTTCGGTTACGGTTTCCGAGTCGATCCATCGGATGTTGACGGTGGTGTGAGAATAGATCCCGCCGTGTTTCAGCGCTTCCACGACACTGATATAGGCATCGTGGAGCTGGACGTATTTTCCCACAAGGGCTACCGTGACTTCCTGGGTCGGATGGCGCAGATTATCCACCATTTCCGTCCAGTCTTTCAGGTCCGGTTCCGGACAGTCCAGATGAAGGCATTCGCAGACAACCTGTGCAAGATGTTCTTTTTCCATGGCCAGAGGCGCTTCGTACAGATAATCCACGTCCAGGTTCTGAAGGACATGGCTGGCCGGAAGGTTGCAGAACAGGGAAATCTTGTCTTTCATTTCCGGCGTCAGCGGATATTCAGAACGGCAGACGATGATATCCGGCTGGATCCCCATTCCCTGAAGTTCCTTGACGCTGGCCTGGGTCGGTTTTGTCTTCATTTCCTGGGATGCTTTCAGGTACGGGATCAGAGTCACATGGATGAGGATTACGTTTTCAGATCCTTTTTCATGCTGAAACTGACGGATGGATTCGAGAAACGGCTGGCTCTCGATATCGCCTGCGGTGCCGCCCACTTCGATGATGGCGATCTCTGTGTCCTCAGCTGCGGGATTGCGGTAGAAGCGGCTTTTGATCTCGTTGGTAATGTGCGGGATGACCTGGACAGTGCCGCCGCCGAAATCGCCCCGGCGTTCTTTCTGAAGGACGGACCAGTAGATCTTGCCGGTGGTGACATTGGAATTCTTCGTCAGGCTCTCATCGATAAAGCGCTCATAATGTCCCAGATCCAGGTCGGTCTCGGCGCCGTCATCGGTGACAAAGACTTCGCCGTGCTGGACCGGGTTCATCGTGCCGGGATCAATGTTGATATAAGGATCGAATTTCTGCATAGTGACCGTGTATCCCCTGGCTTTCAGAAGACGCCCGAGGGAAGCGGCCGTGATGCCCTTCCCCAGGCCGGATACAACGCCGCCTGTAACGAATACATATTTTACTGCCATGATCATGCCCTCCTGATAAAAAAAGTTCCGTAAAAAAGAGTACAGCCTGCCCATAGATCCGGGACCGCGCCTTTGCGGTCTTTCATCCGGATCCTATAGTCAGACTGTAAAAAATATGTTCCAAGTATACACCCGCATGGGGAGAAATACAAGAAATTTCTGAAATTTATATATGCTTTAAATATACCGCGCCATATTCCTATGAAAGGATCATGTGCTCATAAACGGCTTCGCTCGTGAGCTGGACGCCGAGTTTCTTGAAGATCTTAATGTCCACATCGGAAAGCATGACCGATGTATGCGCCTGGCATCCGTCAAGCTTCGGAAGCTGTGACAGCGCCAGCCGTGCCTGCGGATTGTCCGCGGCGCTGGCGGAGAGGGCGATCAGGACCTCATCGGTGTGAAGTCTGGGATTCCTGCTCTTGAGGTAGTCGACTTTCAGTTTCTGGATCGGCTCGATGGACTGCGGAGATATGATGTGCAGTTCATGGTCGATGCCGGCCAGTTCCTTTAATACATTCAGAAGGAGCGCGGCGGAAGCGCCGAGCAGATTGCTGGTCTTGCCGGTGATGATCCTGCCGTCGTCCAGTTCCATGGCCGCAGCCGGACTGCCGGTTTCTTTCGCACGTTCGAGGGCGGCTACCGCAACTTTGCGGTCTGCAACCGTGATGCCGGCCATATTCATGAGCAGCTCGATCTTCTGTGCCTCTTTGTCGGAGGAATCTCCCTTGGCCAGGGCGTTGAGGGCCTGGTAATATCTGCGGATGATCTCCTGCCTGGACGCCTCACGGCATACTTCGTCGTCGCAGATGCAGTTGCCGGCCATGTTGACGCCCATATCCGTAGGTGATTTATACGGGCTTTCTCCGTAGATCTTCTCAAATATCGTATTGAGCACCGGGAAGATCTCCACATCGCGGTTGTAGTTGACTGTTGTCTCGCCATAAGCTTCCAGATGGAATGGATCGATCATGTTGACATCATTTAAGTCAGCTGTGGCCGCCTCATAAGCCAGGTTGACCGGATGCTTGAGGGGCAGGTTCCAGATCGGGAAGGTCTCGAACTTTGCATATCCTGCATGGATGCCCCGCTTGTGCTCGTGGTAGAGCTGGGAGAGGCATGTGGCCATTTTACCGCTTCCCGGTCCCGGAGCGGTCACGATCACCAGCGGCCTTGTCGTCCGGATATAATCATTTTTCCCGTAACCCTCATCGCTGATGATAAGCGGCACATTGGACGGATATCCCGGGATCAGGTAGTGAAGATATACTGGAATATGAAGCGTCTCCAGCCTGTGTTTGAAGAGCATGGCGCTTTCCTGTCCGGAGAACTGGGTGATGGTCACGCTTCCCACATAGAGTCCCTGGTCGCGGTAAGTCTGGATCAGGCGAAGGACGTCTGTGTCATATGTGATCCCCAGGTCGCCGCGGATCTTGTTCTTCTCGATATCCTTGGCGCTGATGACGATCACGATCTCCGCCTGGTCGCTCAGTTCTTTTAACATCCTAAGCTTGCTGTCCGGGGCAAATCCCGGGAGCACGCGGGATGCGTGATAGTCGTCGAAGAGCTTGCCCCCGAATTCCAGATACAGCTTGTTGTCGAACTTGCCGATCCGGTCCCGGATATGCTCAGACTGCATTTTCAAGTATTTTTCGTTGTCAAAACCAATTTTCATGTGCATTCCCCACTTGTAATTTTTTATAATGATCCGGCAGGCTGTCGTCTGTAACATCTGCCAAAAGGACATATTTCGTTACCAGTATACTATAAAATCTTGTTGTTTTACAATATTTTCATAATCTTTTTATTGATTTATGCAAAACCTGTCTTTATAATGAAAATAACTGATTTTAGGAGGAACATAATGGACAATAATAATAGAAAAAATGACCCGAATCATAACCGGCAGGGCTGGGGAATCATCCTCATTACAACCCTGCTGGTCACTTTTATGGTGATGGGTTTTTATTCTCTGATGCGCGGCTCCGGTCCGGAAGAGATCACATATGACCAGTTTCTGACCATGGTGGATGAAGGGGATGTGGAAAAGGTCAGCCTGAACAGCGACCGGATCTATATCACCCTTACTTCAGATGCGCGCCGTGAGATGCTGGAGAAGAGCGGCCTTTTGGGAAGCGCGGGAAGCATTTTCGAGCAGCTTCAGGAACAGCTGCAGGCGCAGACAGGCAGTCAGAATGCGGACAGCCGGAATACAGGCAGCCAGAATGCGGATGATGCGGCCGGAGACGGATCGGGCGGCAGGGAAAATGTCCGGCAGGTGGAGCACGATCCCGACTACTATACCGGGTATGTGAATGACTATAATCTCGTACAGACATTAAAGGACGCCGGAGTGGAATTCGCCAGCCAGCCGGCGGACACGCTGGGACAGATGCTGCTGGAACTGTTCCTGACACTGATTCTGCCCATCGGTCTGATGGCGGCCATGCTGGTCTATCTGATGCGGCGGATGTCCAAGGGCGGCGGCATGATGGGGATCGGCAAGAGCAATGCCAAGATGTATATGGAGAAAGAGACGGGCGTTACATTCCAGGATGTTGCCGGGGAGGACGAGGCCAAAGAATCTCTTCAGGAAGTGGTGGATTTCCTCCATAATCCGGGCAAATACAGCGGGATCGGTGCGAAACTCCCGAAAGGCGCACTCCTTGTGGGACCTCCGGGAACCGGAAAGACGCTTCTTGCAAAAGCAGTGGCAGGCGAGGCGAAAGTACCGTTCTTCTCGCTGTCGGGATCCGCGTTTGTGGAAATGTATGTGGGCGTCGGCGCTTCCCGTGTGCGCGACCTGTTCAAGCAGGCCCAGCAGCAGGCACCCTGCATCGTATTTATCGATGAGATCGATGCCATCGGAAAGACCCGTGACACGGCCCTCGGCGGCAATGATGAGCGGGAACAGACGCTGAACCAGCTGCTGGCGGAGATGGATGGATTTGATACGAATAAGGGACTCCTGATCCTGGCTGCAACGAACCGGCCGGAAATCCTGGATCCGGCGCTCCTGCGTCCGGGCCGTTTTGACCGGCGGATCATCGTGGATAAACCGGACCTGAGGGGCCGCGTGGATATCCTGAAGGTTCATGCGAAAGATGTGCGAATGGATGAGAGCGTGGATCTGGAGGCGATCGCTCTGGCAACGTCCGGCGCGGTCGGATCGGATCTGGCCAATATGATCAATGAGGCGGCCATCAATGCCGTGAAGCATGGCAGACAGGTGGTCAGCCAGAAGGATCTTTTTGAAGCGGTGGAAGTCGTTCTTGTCGGCAAGGAAAAGAAAGACCGCATTATGAGCAAAGAAGAGCGCAGGATCGTCTCCTATCACGAGGTGGGACACGCCCTTGTCACAGCGCTCCAGAAGAACACAGAACCGGTGCAGAAGATCACTATCGTGCCCAGGACCATGGGCGCCCTCGGGTATGTGATGCAGACGCCTGAGGAAGAGAAGTTCCTGAATACGAAGAAAGAGCTGGAGGCCATGATCGTGGTGGCGCTCGGCGGACGCGCTGCGGAGGAACTTGTATTTGATACGGTGACTACGGGTGCTGCAAATGATATCGAGCAGGCGACCAAGATTGCCCGTGCCATGATCACCCAGTACGGTATGTCCGATCGTTTCGGACTGATGGGACTGGAATCTATCCAGAACCGTTATCTGGACGGACGGGCGGTATTAAACTGCGGTGATGCGACAGCCGGCGAGATCGATGAGGAAGTCATGAAGATGCTGAAAGCGGCTTACGCCGAGGCGAAGCGTCTGCTGGCGGAGAACAGGGAAGCGCTTGATAAGATCGCAGATTTCCTGATCGAGAAAGAGACCATTACCGGAAAAGAATTTATGAAGATCTTCCGCGAGGTGAAGGGTCTGCCTGAACCGGAGGAGTCTGACGGGGAGGGACAGCCGGAGGAGGTCGGACGGATTGCCATGAAACCGGTGGAGAATTAGTCATGTTTGATATCCAGGAAGAATTGAAGAAGCTTCCCGGCAGGCCGGGAGTCTATATCATGCACGATGAGAATGACCACATCATTTATGTGGGCAAGGCCGTCAGTCTGAAAAACCGGGTGCGCCAGTATTTTCAGAGCAGCAGGAACAAGGGCGTCAAGATCGAACAGATGGTGACGCACATCCGCCGGTTTGAATACATTGTGACGGATTCGGAACTGGAGGCGCTGGTCCTCGAGTGCAATCTTATAAAAGAACATCATCCGAAGTACAATACGATGCTGATGGATGACAAGACATATCCGTTTATAAAAGTGACGACCGGCGAGGCATTCCCGCGGGTCGTGCTTTCCAGGAAGATGCAGAAGGATAAGGCCCGGTATTTCGGGCCTTATACCAGTTCTCAGGCCGTTCGGGATACGATTGACCTGATCCATAAGCTCTATCATTTAAGAAGCTGCAGCCGGAGCCTGCCCAGGGACATCGGGAAAGAGCGGCCCTGTCTGAATTATCACATCAAACAGTGCGACGCCCCGTGCCAGGGATATATTTCACAGGAAGAATACGGAAAGTCCGTGAATGAAGTGCTGAAGTTCCTGAATGGAAATTATGACGCGGTGCTGAAGGATCTGGAGGAGAAGATGAATGCCGCATCTGAGGCGCTGGAATTTGAGCGGGCCATCGAGTACCGGGAGCTCTTAAGCAGTGTGAAGAAGGTGGCGCAGAAGCAGAAGATCACCGACTCCAGCGGGGAGGACCGGGACGTGCTCGCCGTGGCTTCCCATGAGGGGGATGCGGTGGTCCAGGTGTTCTTTATCCGGGGCGGCCGGCTGATCGGAAGAGATCACTTCTACCTGCGGATCACGGACGGGGAGAGTCCGTCGGAGATCCTGAACAGCTTCATCATGCAGTACTATGCCGGAACCCCGTTTATCCCCGGGGAGCTGATGCTCCAGGCGGAAGTGGAAGACCGGGAAGTGCTGGAAGAATGGCTGGCCTCCAAGCGGGGACAGAAGGTGACCATCCGGGTGCCGAAAAAAGGCACAAAAGAGAAGCTTGTTGAACTGGCGCAGGAGAATGCCCGTCTAGTCCTGTTCCGGGACCGGGAGCGGATCAAACGGGAGGAAGGACGGACCATCGGAGCGGTGAAAGAGGTGGCCGCGCTCCTGGGCCTTAATGAGATCGTCCGCATGGAAGCCTATGACATTTCTAATACAAATGGATTCGAATCGGTGGGATCCATGGTTGTCTATGAACGCGGACGGCCCAAGCGGAATGATTACCGGAAGTTCCGGATCAAAGGGATCCGGGGAGCCGATGATTACGGCAGCATGCGGGAAGTGCTGACCCGGCGTTTCACCCACGGACTAAGGGAACGGGAAGAAAGTGAGGAACTCGGGAAATTCACGGTATTTCCGGATCTGATCATGATGGACGGCGGAAAAGGACAGGTCAATGTGGCGCTGGAAGTGCTGGACAGCCTGCATCTTGATATCCCGGTGTGCGGCATGGTGAAGGATGACCATCACCGGACCAGAGGTTTGTATTACAATAACGTGGAGATCCCCATCGACCGGTCGTCGGAGGCGTTCCGGCTGATCACCCGGATCCAGGATGAGGCCCACCGGTTTGCCATTGAGTATCACCGGCAGCTGAGGGGAAAAGGGCAGGTGCATTCCATCCTGGATGATATTGAGGGGATCGGTCCGGCCCGCAGGAAGGCGCTGATGCGGACTTATTCCGGTCTGGATGAGATCAGGGAGGCGTCTGTGGAGGAACTTGCAAAAATCCCGTCAATGAATGAAAAAGCGGCGGAAGCAGTGTACAAGTTCTTTCACTAGTGATATGATTAGGAGAGAATGAGAAAGCGAGGAAAATATCTATGGCACAACATGGAATAAAGTTGAGTGAACTTGTAGAAAAGATGGATCTCAAAAGCCTGACTCCAGAGGTGGATATGGAAGAAAGGGAAGTGACGGTTCCGGATGTGAACAGACCGGCGCTGCAGCTGGCAGGCTTTTATGACCGTTTCGACTCCAACAGAGTCCAGATCATTGGAAGCGTTGAGGACCGGTATGTGCACACGCATACGGCGGAACAGCGCCTCGAAATGTATGAGAAGCTTCTTCAGCATCCCCTTCCGTGCATCGTATTCTGCCGCGGGATCATGCCGGAAGAGCCTTTCCTTAAGAAGGCAGTGGAATACGGCGTGCCGATCTTTAATACAGTAAAACATACATCTGAATTTACAGCGGAGATCATACGCTGGATGAATGTCCGGCTGGCTCCGTGCATCTCCATCCACGGCGTTCTTGTCGACGTTTACGGCGTCGGCGTGCTGATCATGGGAGAGAGCGGAATCGGAAAGAGCGAGGCTGCCCTGGAACTGATCAAGAGAGGACATCGTCTTGTGACGGATGACGTGGTAGAGATCCGTAAAGTCAGTGATGAGACGCTGGTCGGAAGTGCGCCGAATATCACAAAGCACTTCATCGAACTCCGCGGCATCGGCATCGTGGATGTCAGATCTATGTTCGGTGTGCAGAGCGTCAGGGAGACCCAGAATATTGATCTGGTCATTACGCTTGAAGACTGGAGCAGGGATAAAGAGTACGACCGTCTGGGACTGGAGGAGCAGTATACGGAATTTCTCGGAAATAAGGTCGTATGCTACCGCATCCCGATCCGTCCGGGACGGAATCTGGCTATTATCGTAGAGTCGGCGGCAGTCAACCACAGACAGAAACAGATGGGGTACAATGCCGCGCAGGAGCTTTATAAGCGGGTTCAGGAGAATATCGCGAAAAACCGGAAATAAATGGATCAGTCACAGTTGAAATATAAGGATAAAGGAGAGCAGGAGTATGAAATATTGTTTAGGTGTGGATATCGGCGGAACGACAGTTAAGATGGGGTTATTCGAGGAGAACGGTACGATCCTGGATAAATGGGAGATTGCAACGGATACTTCCGAAGAGGGAAAGGCAATCCTGCCCAATATCGCCTCATCGATCGATGCGAAGATCGGTGAACACAGCCTGGATAAGCGGGATATCCTCGGGATCGGCGTCGGCGTTCCGGCTCCGGTCAATGCGGATGGCGTAGTCAACGGAAGCGCTAATCTCGGATGGAAATATAAAGAAGTGAAAAAAGAACTGGAGGAACTGACCGGACTGACCAGTTATATCGGAAATGATGCGAATGTGGCCGCACTTGGAGAAATGTGGAAGGGCGGCGGCGAAGGCGAGAAGAATATGATCATGGTCACGCTCGGTACAGGCGTCGGCGGCGGAGTGATCATTGATGGAAAGATGCTTGTGGGCGCGAACGGAGCAGGCGGAGAGATCGGCCACCTCTGTGTCAACTACAGTGAAACGGATACCTGCGGCTGCGGAAATAAAGGGTGCCTGGAACAGTATGCATCCGCCACAGGTATCGTCCGTCTGGCCAGACAGAAGCTGGGACAGGAGATGCGTTCCACTGTACTCAATAAAGAAGATGTAACGGCGAAGGATGTGTTCGATGCAGTGAAGGCGGGAGATGAAGTGGCGCAGGAGATCGCCGTTGAATTCGGCAGATACCTGGGATACGGTCTTGCCAATCTTGCGGCAGTCGCCGATCCGGCCGTGTTTGTCATCGGCGGCGGTGTGTCCAAGGCGGGAGAAGTCCTGATCCCATATATCGAAAAGCCATATATGGAGCGTTCGTTCTTTGCCAATAAGAACGTAAGGTTTGTACTCGCACAGCTGGGAAATGACGCCGGGATCTGCGGGGCGGCAAAAATGGTTCTGGACGCGCAGTAGAAACAGCCGGCGGAAGCAGCTGAAAAACAAAATAAATAAGAGGAATAAAGAACGAGCAGCGGGATCCATCCGCTGCTCGTTCTGTTGTTTATTCTGTTGTTTTCTTTCTTGCTCAGCCGGTCTGTTCGCCGCCACCGCCGCCGGAGTCGCCACCGCCAGTGTCACCGCCGCCGGTATCGCCGCCGCCGGTATCACCGCCACCGCCGGTGCCCGGATCGGTCGTTCCGCCGCCGGTGCCCGGATCGGTCGTTGTGCCGCCGCCGGTGCCCGGATCAGGGGTTGTTCCGCCGCCGGTGCCCGGATCAGTCGTTGTTCCGCCGCCGGTGCCCGGATCGGTCGTTGTTCCGCCGCCAGTGCCCGGGTCGGTCGTTTCCGGTGTTGTCGGCTGTACGACTACATGGCCCGCACAGTGCTCTGTCGGCAGACTGTCTGCCGCGTAGTATTCTGTGACAGCCGGACAGCTGCTGGTTGCCAGCAGGCCGCTCTGCGTACAGATGGAAGCCTGTACAACAGAGGTAGGAACTTCAAAGTCTCTGTATTCCAGTCCGCTGTGGATACGCTCCATGATCTCATTCCAGATCAGCAGATGCCAGGATCCCATACCGGACATGGATTTATTTTCATCATAACCGCCCCAGATACTTGCAGTGTAGTAGGGGGTGAAGCCGCAGAACCAACGGTCTGCATAGTCATTCGTTGATCCGGTCTTTCCTGCTGTCGCCATATTGTCGAGCCTTGCGGAAGTACCGGTACCGCCGTTCACAACATCCACCATGGCGCTTGTGAGAAGATAAGCGGTGGAGTCCTTGATCGCCGTGTGTGTCGGCGGCTGGCTGTTGTCGATCAGCACATTTCCGTCGTGATCAAGGATCTGTGTGTACAGAACAGGATTGGTATAGGTTCCTTTATTGGCGATCGATGCAAAAGCGGCAGTGATGTCGATATTGCGGACACCTTTCGTAATACCGCCGAGCGCAAGCGCCTGGTTCATATCATCTTCAACGATCGTGGTGATGTTGAAATTGTTCTTTACATATTCGTAACCCTCAGCCGGACCTACGATCTCAGTCAGGGTGCGTACGGCACAGGTGTTGATGGACTGCTTGATCGCATTGCGCACAGAGGTGGGTCCGATATACCGGTTATTGGTGTTGTGGACTTCCTGGCCGCTCTCATATTTGTACGGTTCGTCCACGACTGTGGTAGCAAGAGAAATCTGCCCCTGGTCAAGGCCCGGTCCGTATGTCGAGAGGATCTTGAAACAGGATCCCGGCTGCTGGGCAGCTGAGTCTGCAGTTGCACGGTTCAGTGTACGGTTGCCGGTCTTCTGGCCGCGTCCGCCGACAATGGCTTTCACATAGCCGGTTGACTGATCCATGACCACGAAAGATACCTGGGGCTGGAGTGTGATCGTATAATTCTCATCCACAGTATCCCCGGCTTCCGTATTAATGTTAAGCGTCGCCTTGTAAGCTTCGATCGCCTGCCTTGCTTCATCTTCGGAAGAGAAGACGAGCGGGGTTCTCGAATCAATATTTTCAGAAATGAATTTCTTCAGCTGCTCTTTTGAGTAATTCTCAGCTGTGCCGTCAGCCCGGTGGACTGTAAGTGCAAATTCCAGGCCATATTCTGTGGCAGGGTAGTAATCTGGATTGGTTGTTACCTCGTCACAGATCTGCTGGATCCCGAGATCCTGTGTGGAAATGATCGTAAGACCGCCGCTGTACAGCAGGTTGTAGGCCTGGGTTTCGGTATATCCTTTCTGTGCCATCAGATCCTGGATGACTTCCTCGATCAGCGCGTCCGTAAAGTAAGAGTACGGTGTTGAGTCTTCAGTGACCGCTGCGGTCTGCAGGATGCGGTCGTATACCGGATCGGCAACGGCTTCGTCATACTGCGCCTGGTCGATGTATCCCTGCTCAAGCATATTGCTCAGTACAGTTCCGCGGCGCTTTGCATTCTCTTCCGGATTTTTAACCGGATCGAACCGGGTCGGATTCTGGGTGATCGCCGCGATGACCGCACACTCGGAAAGCGTCAGATCGGATACGTTTTTGTTAAAGTAGCGTGTGGAAGCCGTCTGTACGCCCAGACAGCCCTGTCCGAGGTTGATCGTATTCATATACGCTTCCAGAATCTGCTCCTTGGTCATCTCTTTCTCGAACTGGAGCGCCAGATACTGCTCCTGGAGTTTACGTTCCAGTTTGTCAAAAAAGGTTTCTTCATTGACGAAATCAGGGAACACGTTATTTTTGATCAGCTGCTGGGTCAGGGTGCTGGCGCCTTCCGAGAAATGAAATCCATTGGAAATGCCGACAAATCCTGCCCTGATGATTCCCTGCAGGTCGATCCCGTTGTGTTCATAGAAACGCTCGTCCTCAATCGCCACAAAAGCATGAGGAAGAAAATCATTATTTGCGGTGATCTCGGCGTATGTCCTGTATACACGGTTGGAATCTGAGTCTTTCAGTGTATCGATCGTAGTCCCGTTCGCATCTACGATGTTCGTTGTATATCCTTTGGGCAGGATATCGTCTGCGGATACGGCGGGAGCGTTGTCGATGATCTTCTTGGCAAAGATGCCTGCCCCGACTACACAGATGATGCCCAGGAGCAGGATACAGATCACAAGGGCCTTAAAAAAACGTACGCCTACGCGTTTTTTCTGCATTCTTTTTTTAGAAGAAATATTCTTTTTCCTTCTGGAAAGATTATTTTTTCCGTAATTCACGAATAACATCCTCCTTTTCAACTCCTATGATTATAACAAATATATCCTTTTAAATAAAGAAAAAAATAAAATCTTCATATTTTCATAATTATTTTACATTTACAGACACATTCCGGGTTTCCATGACGTTTGGGTTGTGGTTTCGTGATTACTCTGATATAGTAGTGTGAACGGAGGAGGATCTATGGAAGCTTACAGTACAGTCTGCGGATATGGTACAGGCGAGATCGTGGAAAAGAAATCCCGGTTCATCGCGGAAGTTTTTCCGGTTGATTCCGAGGAGGATGTATCCGCACAGATCGAGAAGGTAAAAAAACAATACTGGGATGCAAGGCATCACTGCTGGGCGTACGTGATCGGGCGGAATCCCGGAACGGAGCGGATGAGTGACGACGGGGAGCCGGCGGGTACTGCGGGGAAGCCGATCCTGGAAGTGATCAGAGGAAAGGGACTTACGGATGTCCTGATCGTGGTCACCCGGTATTTCGGAGGTACGCTCCTGGGGACAGGAGGACTGGTAAGAGCGTATACGCAGGCGGCAGCGGAAGGACTGTCGCATGCAGGGATATTGAGGAAGGTGCAGGGCGTCCGCCTGAGGATCGGGACAGATTATACCGGACTCGGGAAGATCCAGTACATCCTGGCGCAGCGGGATATCTGTATACGGGATACGGTTTATACAGACCGTGTGGAGATTCTGGCAGAAGCTGCCGCCGATGGAACGGACATCCTGAAAAAAGAGATCACGGAAGCCACGAACGGCAGGGCAGTGATCGAAGAAGAGGGAGACTGCTGGCTGACGGTGAGGGAACAGCCCGGTGAATAAAGAACCGCCTGCATAACAGAGAGGTAAGATCCATCTCTGCGATGCAGGCGGCCTTGCATTATACTAAATCTGTCTCTATGAAAATTCAGGTTCGATCAGTCCGAAAGAACCGTCTTTTCTCTTATATACGACATTGACTTCATCTGTTTCGGCATTGGAAAATACGAAAAAGCTGTGCCCCAGGAGTTCCATCTGCAGGCAGGCATCTTCCGGATACATGGGTTTGACGCCGAACCGTTTGGTGCGTACGATGCGGATCTCATCGTCTTCAGCCGGAGCTTCTTCTGATTCAATGAATTCTTTCCGGATGCTTCCGGTCTCTGCTGCGGAAGTCGGATGCCCCTGGCTCTTGGAAACCAGTTTGTTCTTGTATTTGCGGAGCTGGCGTTCGATGATCTCCTCGACAAGGTCAATGGATACATACATGTCGCTGCTGGTCTGTTCGGAGCGGATGATGGTGCCCTTGACAGGGATCGTCACCTCGATCTTCTGACGCTCCTTTTCAACACTTAAAGTAACAGTGATCTCTGTTTCAGGAGTGAAGTACCGTTCAAGTTTTCCCAGTTTCTGTTCGATCGTTTCTCTGAGTCCTGCAGTCACTTCAATGTTTTTTCCGCTGATGATAAAATTCATACTGTTCAACTCCTTTTTGTTCAGTTTTGCCATAAACATATGAAAAATATGTGTATGTATTATGTAAATATTATAACATGGAAAGGAGTTATTGTATAGAACGAATCACTTCGATACGGGTGATTTTTCCGTCTTTCATTTTGGCGATCCGGAGGCCGAAATCGGTAAAGTATGCGCATGCGCCTGTGCCTGGCTCAGTACCTGTTTCTTCCAGCTTCCTGAGAAGAACGTCCAGCAGCGTGTCGTCTTCATGTTCACAGGGAATGCCCAGACGGAACAGCCGGTTGATGTGCCGGATCTTCTGCCCTGCCCGGAAGATGGTCTTGTACGTTTCGTCGAACGGAGCAAAGAGAAATTTCCTTGTGGCAAACAGGATCGCGATAGCTACTACGCCGATCAGACTGTTGAGCGGCGAGGAGTGGTCGATGATCACCTGGCGTGCGATGGCGAACAGCAGTACTTCAAACACGGTGACCGGTGTGTGCAGATAGAGCATCCGGATCAGTTCCACGCCGATGATCAGGTTAAAGCAGGCTGTGAGCAGGTCGTCATAGTTCGGATAGGTGTTCAGATCCGGGAGCTCCCCGATGGAGAAGATCAGCTGTCCGATCATGATGATGATCCCGCAGGCCAGCACGATGGCGATGACAAATTCCATGATCTTCGTCAGTTTCTTTAAAAAGATGCGGGCATATTTCTCCATGGGAAACCTCCTTTGCTGGTGCGTAATATGATCAGTCGGATCATATTACTTCATGTTGCTGCGCTTGCGCATCCTGGAATCCAGGATTTTCTTGCGTATGCGCAGGGATTTCGGTGTTACCTCCAGGAGCTCGTCTGTATCGATGAAGTCGAGCGCCTGCTCCAGGCTTAAGATCCGCGGCGGCGTCAGCCGCAGGGCCTCATCGGCGCTGGAGGAGCGGGTGTTGGTCAGATGTTTCGTTTTGCAGACGTTGAGTTCAATGTCTTCGGCTTTTCCGTTCTGGCCGATGACCATGCCGGCGTATACTTTCTCACCGGGTCCTATAAACAGTGTACCACGCTCCTGGGCGCTGTACAATCCGTAAGTCACGGATTCCCCGGTCTCGAAAGCGATGAGCGATCCCTGTTTGCGGTACTGGATGTCTCCCTTATACGGCGCATAACCCTCGAAGCTGGTGTTGAGGATGCCGTTCCCTTTCGTATCGGTCAGGAATTCACCCCGGTATCCGATCAGTCCCCGGGACGGGATGGAGAATTCCAGGCGGGTGTATCCGCCGCTCATGGGCGCCATATTGCGCAGTTCGCCCTTGCGCTGGCCAAGTTTCTCGATCACAACGCCCGTGAACTCATCCGGAACATCGATGTAAGCGGTCTCCATCGGCTCCAGTTTTTTGCCGTTTTCATCCTCGTGGTAGAGGACTTCCGCCTTGCTGACCGCGAATTCATAACCTTCCCGGCGCATGTTCTCGATCAGGACGGAGAGGTGGAGTTCGCCGCGGCCTGATACTTTAAAGCTGTCGGTATTGTCCATCTCTTCCACCCGGAGGCTGACGTCTGTGTTCAGTTCCCGGAACAGGCGGTCGCGCAGATGGCGGGAGGTCACGTATTTGCCTTCCTGCCCGGCGAAGGGGCTGTCATTTACGATGAACTGCATGGCGATGGTCGGCTCGGAAATCTTCTGGAACGGGATCGGATCCGGATGATCCGGTGAGCAGAGGGTATCGCCGATAGAAATGTCGGAAATGCCGGAGATGGCCACGATGGAACCGATGCCGGCTTCTCTGACTTCTTTCTTTTCCAGACCGTCGAACTCGTAGAGACGGCTGATCTTTACTTTCTCCTGTTTGTCCGGATCGTGATGGTTTACCAGGAGCATTTCCTGATTGACGGCGATGGTGCCGTTGTCCACCTTGCCGATGCCGATCCGGCCCACGTATTCATTGTAGTCGATGGTGCTGATGAGCACCTGGGTAGGCGCTTCCGGGTTGCCCTCCGGGGCCGGGATATAATCAAGGATCGTCTCAAAGAGCGGCTTCATGTCCCGTTCTTCGTCTGTCAGATCCAGGACCGCTACGCCGTTTTTGGCGGAAGCGTACACAAACGGGCACTCCAGCTGATCATCGGAGGCCCCCAGATCGATAAAGAGCTCCAGTACTTCGTCAATGACTTCATCTGGACGTGCTTCCGGACGGTCGATCTTATTGATGCAGACGATGACCGGAAGGCTCAGTTCAAGCGCTTTGCGCAGGACGAATTTGGTCTGCGGCATGGCGCCCTCAAAAGCGTCCACGACCAGGATCACCCCGTTGACCATTTTGAGTACACGCTCTACCTCGCCGCCGAAGTCGGCATGCCCCGGGGTATCGATAATATTGATCTTTACGCCTTTATAGTGAACGGCCGTGTTCTTGGAGAGGATCGTGATCCCTCTTTCCCGTTCGATATCATTGGAGTCCATTATACGCTCGGCTACTTCCTGATTTTCACGGAATACACCGCTCTGTTTGAGCAGTTCGTCCACAAGAGTCGTCTTGCCGTGGTCGACATGAGCGATAATCGCAATATTTCTTACATCTTCACGTTTTGTCTTCATAAAATATCAGCACTCTTTCCTTATAATATGTTCATTTACTGCAACTTTTTTATTTTATCACAAAATCTGTAATTTACAACACCGGGAATGCGAAAAATGGTGTCGAACGATTCCGGGACTGCGGGAGTTCTAAAGAGAAAAAAAGAAACATACATTTAGTAGTGACTTAAAAATACCGGAAAGAGGAAGGGAGAACTACAGATTATGTCAGATAAGATCATTGAGAACAATCAGGTAACAGTCATAGGAACCGTGGTGTCGGAATTTACATACAGCCACGAGGTATTCGGCGAAGGGTTTTATATGACAGATATCCTTGTGAGAAGACTGAGCAGTTCAAATGACACGATCCCGGTGATGGTGTCGGAGAGACTGATGGATGTGTCGCAGAGTTACCGGGGACAGTGCATTAAAGTGACCGGGCAGTTCCGGTCATACAACCGGCACGAGGAACAGAGGAACCGGCTGATCCTCTCGGTGTTTGCCCGGGAGATCGAGTTTGTTGACGAGGAACCGGACGGAGCCCGCACGAATCATATCCTGCTGGAAGGTTATATGTGCAAACGTCCGGTATACAGGAAAACGCCGCTGGGACGGGAGATCGCGGATCTTCTGCTGGCGGTGAACAGGCCTTATGGAAAATCCGATTATATTCCCTGCATCTGCTGGGGCAGGAATGCCAGGTACGCGTCCGGTTTTGATGTGGGAGAACATGTGCGCGTGCTGGGACGGATCCAGAGCCGGGAGTATGTGAAGAAGCTTTCGGAGACAGAGGCGGAGACAAGGACGGCCTATGAAGTGTCTGTAAGCAAGCTGGAATGCGTGGAAGAGTGATCGTTAAAAGGATATCATATGTTGAGATTCGCTCTCATATATGATATCCTTTTTATATTACAGAAAACTTATTTGTACATTTTATATACAGTCAGGAGGAATAGAATTATGGTAAAGTTTCTGATGCACGGATGTAATGGAAAAATGGGACGCATGATCACGGAGATCGTTAAAAATGATGAGAATGCCGTGATCGCGGCCGGCGTGGATGCGTATACCGGCGTCCCCAATGAGTATCCCGTATTCGAGTCCATTGACAAATGCGATGTGGATGTGGATGTGGTCATTGATTTTTCAACGGCGTCGGCGGTTGACGGGCTTCTTGATTACTGTGTACAGAAGAAGCTGCCGGTCGTTCTCTGTACGACAGGACTTTCTGAGGAGCAGCTGAGGAAAGTGGAGGCTGCTTCTAAAGAAACGGCGGTGCTGAAGTCGGCAAATATGTCCCTGGGCATCAATCTGCTGCTGAAGCTTCTGAAGGATGCAGCGAAAGTGCTGGCTCCGGCCGGATATGACATGGAGATCGTGGAGCGCCATCACAATCAGAAGCTGGACGCGCCCAGCGGGACGGCGCTTGCCCTGGCGGATTCCATTAATGAGGAAATGAACGGAGAATACGAGTATGTGTATGACCGCAGCCAGGTGCGCAGGAAAAGAGATAAAAAGGAGATCGGCATTTCAGCGGTGCGCGGCGGCACGATCGTGGGGATCCATGATGTGATCTTTGCCGGGACCGATGAGGTGATCGAGTTCACCCATACGGCATATTCCAGAAGCGTATTTGCCAAAGGCGCGGTTGAGGCAGGCAGGTTCCTGGCAGGGAAAGCGCCGGGAATGTATGATATGGGGGATGTTGTAGGTCTTTAGAGTGGGGGATCCACGGGAGGATGAGATGAAAGATCTGGAGACAAAATATCTGGAACGTTTGTCCGAACTTTATCCGACCATCGCGGCGGCGTCTACAGAGATCATTAATCTGCAGGCGATCCTGAATCTTCCGAAAGGGACGGAACACTTCCTGACGGATGTTCACGGGGAATACGAGGCGTTCGCCCATGTGCTCAAGAACGGATCGGGATCCGTACGGCGCAAGATTGAAGACGTGTTCGGGAATACGATGAGCAAGAGAGATAAGAAAGCGCTGGCCACGCTGATCTATTATCCGAAGCAGAAAATGGATATGATCAAAAAGACAGAGTCGAATATGGAGGACTGGTACCGTGTCCATCTTTATCTGCTGATCGAGGTGAGCAAGCGGGCGGCAAGTAAATATACCCGCTCCAAAGTGCGCAAAGCGCTTCCAAAAGATTTTGCCTATGTGATTGAGGAACTGATCACGGAGAAGGCCGAAGTCAATGATAAAGAATCTTATTATAATGAGATCATTTCCACGATCATACGCATCGGCAGAGCGGAGGAATTTATCGAAGCCATATCCGAACTGATCCAGCGGCTGGTTGTGGATCATATGCATATCGTGGGGGATATTTATGACAGGGGACCGGGACCGCATATCATCATGGACAAGCTCATGACTTATCATTCGCTTGATATCCAGTGGGGCAACCACGATGTCCTCTGGATGGGGGCTGCGGCCGGACAGCGGGGGTGTATCGCCAATGCAATCCGGATCTGCGCCCGGTACGGCAATCTGGACATCCTGGAGGAGGGATACGGGATCAACCTCCTTCCGCTTGCCACATTTGCCCTGCGCGTGTATGGGGACGATCCGTGCGAGTGCTTTAAGCTGAAAGCGTCCGGAGGCGCAGATAAGGATGAGCAGGAGATGAATCTGCGCATCCATAAGGCAATCTCCGTCATCCAGTTTAAGGTCGAAGGACAGATCATTGCGCGTCAGAAGGCATTCCATCTGGAAGACCGGGCAATGCTCCACCGGATCAATTATGAGAAGGGGACGATCGTGCTTTGCGGAAAGGAATACCATCTTCTGGATACGCATTTCCCGACCATCGATCCGGATGATCCGTATGCGCTGTCGACAGAAGAAGAGGAAATCATGGAACGGCTGGAGAAGGCGTTCGTGAACTGCGAAAAGCTGCAGCAGCATATGCGTTTCCTGCTGGCAAAAGGCGGCCTTTACAAGGTATATAATGACAATCTGCTCTATCACGGCTGTGTACCGCTCAATGAGGACGGCAGCCTGAAAGAGGTGGAAGTCTACGGAAAGATGTATAAGGGGAAAGAGTTGTATGACACGCTGGACTCTTATGTGAGGAAAGGATTTTTTGCCCTGGATGAGAAGGATAAGGAAGACGGCAAGGATATTATGTGGTATATCTGGCTCCATCCGGATTCCCCGCTGTTCGGCAAGAATAAAATGGCAACGTTTGAGCGCTATTTCATTGCGGAAAAAGAAACCCATCTGGAGAAGAAGAATCCGTACTACTCCTACATAGAAAATGAAGCGGTGATCGACCGCATCATGGAGGAGTTCGGACTGGATCCGGCGGACGGGCATATCGTCAACGGGCATGTCCCGGTGAAACGCAAGGATGGCGAGAGCCCGGTTAAATGCAACGGCAAGGTAATGGTGATCGACGGCGGATTTTCCAAAGCATATCAGAAGGAAACCGGGATCGCCGGTTATACGCTGGTCTATAATTCTTACGGACTCCTGCTGGTGGCGCATGAGCCGTTCGAATCAACAGAAGCGGCGATCGCGAAAGAGAATGACATCCATTCGGAGATCATGGTCGTCAAACGTCTGAAAGACAGACTGGCTGTGGGAGATACGGATGTGGGCCGTGATCTGAGAGAGCAGATCACGGATCTGGAATGTCTCCTGGCAGCGTACAGAAACGGTGAGATCATTGAAAAACTGTAGAAAGGCAAAGGCATGGATAAGGAAGAGCAGCAGATGACAGCGGAAATGACGGGACCGCTTCAGATCTATCTGAATGAGATCGGACAGATCCCTCTCCTCAGCGAGGAGGAAGAAAAAATACTTGGCGAAAAGAGCGCGGCCGGCGATGCGGAAGCACGCCAGCGGCTGGCAGAGGGCAATCTGAGGCTGGTTGTTTCCCTGGCAAAGCATTATACCGGGCGGGGAGTGGCGATCATGGACCTGATCCAGGAAGGAAATATGGGCCTGATGCACGCGGCTGAGAAATATGACCACACGAAAGAAAACCGGTTCTCAACTTACGCGGCATGGTGGATCAAAGAGGCTATGCAGCGAGCGATCGACCAGCAGTCCAGGGAGATCCGTGTTCCCGTACATGTGGCGGAGAACATGAAGCGCGTGCAGAAGGCGGCGCGGGATCTTCAGCAGTCCCTGGGCAGGGACGCAACGACCGCTGAGATCGCGCAGAAACTGGGAGATTAGACAGAAGAGGAAGTGAAAGATATCATTTCCTATCTGCAGAATCCGGTATCACTGGAAAGTCCTGTCGGAGAAGACGGTGAGAGCAGTCTGGGTGATATGGTCGAGGATCACAGCGGTCAGACGCCGGAGGAGGCGATGGATATACTGGCCCGCCAGGAAGAGGTGCGGGAGCTTCTCGACACGCTGACAGATCGGGAGCGGCAGGTGGTCCGGATGCGCTACGGACTGGGGGAAGAGAAGCCGCAGACACTGGAGGAGATCGGCAGTGCGCTGGGAGTGACCCGGGAACGTGTGAGGCAGATCGAGGCCCGCGCCATGGAAAAACTGCGCAGGCAGGCAAAATAAAACTCAAAAATTGACAACCGGCTGTATAAATTATGAAAAATGTGCAGATAGTAACAACATGATCATATTTATCAGATGGAGGAAGATCAATTTATGAGAAAAATAAAAACATTGCTTCTGACTGTGGTTACGATCTGCATCCTGAGCACAGCTGCCGGCTGCGCCGACCGGACAGAGTCCGGAAACGGGATCCTGGACGATGCGGTCAATGATGTGACAGAGGGCGTTGACAAAGTGACGGACGATGTGACGGATGAGGTTGACAAAGTGACGGATGATGTGACCGACGGGATTGATAAGGCAACAGATGAGGCAACAAAGGACAGATGACAGTCCGGAATTCAAGTATGAGAAAGCATGGCTGCCGCGGGGCGGGATGGAACCGCTCCGCGGCAGTTTTTCGGAAAAAGGGGTACATAGAAATGAGATTCAGACCATGCATCGATATTCACAACGGAAAAGTGAAGCAGATCGTAGGAGGAAGCCTTCGGGACGAAGGCGGATATGCGCAGACGAATTTTGCATCGGAACAGGGCGCGCGCTTTTATGCGGAAATGTATAAGAACGACGGACTTACAGGGGGGCATATCATCCTGCTTAATCCGGCGGATTCCCCGCACTATGAACAGACCCGCATGCAGGCGCTTGACGCGCTGGCCGCATATCCGGGCGGGATGCAGATCGGCGGCGGCATCACGCCAGAGAATGCCGGAGCGTATCTGGAGGCGGGCGCCAGTCATGTGATCGTTACATCTTATGTATTCAGGGACGGGACCTTTCACCGGGACCGCCTGGATAAGCTGGTGCGTGAGACGGGAAGGGAGCACCTGGTCCTGGATCTGAGCTGCAGGAAGAAAGACGGGGATTATTATGTGGTCACAGACCGCTGGCAGAAATTCACGGATCTGAGGCTGACGCCGGATGTCCTGGACGACCTTGCATCGGCCTGCGATGAATTCCTGATCCATGGAGTGGATGTGGAAGGGAGACGTTCCGGCATGGAGGAAGATCTGGCTGCAATGCTGGGAAGGTGGAGGAAGAAGCCTGTGACCTATGCGGGCGGCATCGCTTCTCTGGAGGATCTGGCTCGTTTTGAGAGGATCACGGGAAGCGGTGTGGATTTTACCATCGGCAGCGCACTGGACCTGTTCGGAGGGACGATCCCGTATGGGGCGGTCCGTACATACAGATAAGTGAAATGCGTCTGTTAACCCGCACATCAGCAAATGTTAACAACTTATGAACTTGTTGAATTCGCACATGGTTAGTGTTAAAATGAGAAACGTGAGTGAATCTTTAAGAAGGAGTTTTAGTGGAATATGGGTATTATAGAAAAGATTTTCGGAACCCACAGCGAGAATGAACTGAAGAGGATCTACCCGATCGTTGACCGTATAGAAGCGCTGGATCCGGAGATGCAGGCACTTTCCGATGAAGAACTTAAAGGGAAGACGCGGGAGTTCAAAGACAGGCTGGCAGAGGGCGAGACGCTGGACGATATACTTCCGGAAGCCTATGCCGCAGTCCGTGAAGCCGCGTACCGTGCGATCGGCATGAAGCACTACCGGGTGCAGATCATCGGCGGCATCATCCTGCATCAGGGACGGATCGCTGAGATGAAGACCGGTGAGGGAAAGACGCTTGTTTCCACGCTTCCGGCGTATCTGAACGCGCTGGAAGGCAAAGGTGTAAATATCGTAACGGTCAATGATTATCTGGCAAAGCGTGACGCCGAGTGGATGGGCAAGGTCCATGAATTTTTGGGGCTGACCGTAGGCGTGGTGCTTAACGGCATGGATAACAAAGAACGGCGGGAGGCTTACAACTGTGATATTACGTATGTGACGAACAATGAACTCGGCTTCGATTATCTGCGTGACAACATGGTCATCTACAAAGAACAGCTGGTGCAGCGCGGCCTGCATTTTGCCATTATCGATGAGGTGGATTCTGTTCTGATCGACGAGGCCAGAACTCCGCTGATCATATCCGGCCAGAGTGGAAAATCGACGAAGCTGTATGAAGCCTGCGACATTCTGGCCCGCCAGCTGGAGCGCGGAGAAGCAAGCGGCGAATTTTCCAAGATGAACGCGATCATGGGCGAGGAGATCGAGGAAACCGGAGATTTCATCGTAAATGAAAAGGAGAAGACCGTCAACCTGACCGAGGACGGCGTGAAGAAGGTAGAGAAATTTTTCCATATTGACAACCTGGCGGATCCGGAAAATCTGGAGATCCAGCATAATATCATCCTGGCGCTGCGCGCAAATAACCTGATGCATAAAGACCAGGATTATGTGGTTACTTCCGAAGGCGAGGTCATGATCGTCGATGAATTTACAGGGCGCATCATGCCGGGACGCCGTTATTCAGACGGACTCCATCAGGCGATCGAGGCGAAGGAGCATGTGAAAGTGCGCCGGGAGAGCAAGACGCTGGCGACGATCACATTCCAGAACCTGTTCAATAAGTTTGACAAGAAGAGCGGTATGACCGGTACAGCTCTGACCGAGGAAAAGGAGTTCCGGGACATCTACGGAATGGATGTGATCGAGATCCCGACAAACAAGCCGGTGCAGAGAGTAGACCAGGAAGACGCTGTATATAAGACAAAGAAAGAAAAATATAAAGCGGTCGTCGAAGAGGTGAAGCGTGCGCATGCAAAAGGACAGCCTGTGCTGGTGGGTACGATCACCATTGAGGTGTCCGAACTTCTGAGCGGCATGCTCCGCAAAGATGGGATCAAACATAATGTGCTGAATGCGAAATACCATGAGCAGGAGGCGGAGATCGTGGCTGATGCCGGTGTACACGGAGCGGTTACCATCGCTACCAATATGGCCGGACGTGGTACGGATATCAAGCTGGACGATGATGCGAGAGCGGCCGGCGGACTGAAGATCATCGGTACGGAACGGCACGAGTCCAGACGTATCGACAATCAGCTCCGCGGACGAAGCGGACGTCAGGGGGATCCGGGCGAATCCCGTTTCTATATTTCCCTTGAGGATGATCTGCTGAGACTGTTCGGATCCGACAGGCTGATGGGCGTGTTTAATGCCCTTGGCGTGGAAGAAGGGGAACAGATCGAGCACCGGATGCTGTCCAATGCCATTGAATCCGCACAGAAGAAAATCGAGATCAATAACTTCGGCATCCGTAAGAATCTGCTGGAATATGACCAGGTCATGAATGAGCAGAGAGAGATTATTTATGGTGAAAGGCGCCGGGTTCTTGACGGCGAGAGCATGCGTGATACCATTTACAATATGATCACGGAGTATGTGGAAAATATTACCGACCGTTTTGCTTCTCCGGAAGCAGACGCGGAGGAGTGGGATATTAAAGGACTGGATGTCAATATCCATAATGTGATCCCGCAGATGGAACTGCCGAAAAAAGAAGAATGCGCGGACATGAAGCAGAAGGAACTCAAACACCTTCTGAAAGAGCGTGCGGTTAAGGCGTATGAAGCAAAAGAAGCGGAGTTCCAGGAGCCGGAGCAGCTGCGTGAGATCGAGCGCGTGGTCCTTCTGAAGGTTATCGATGCAAGATGGATGGATCATATCGACGATATGGACCAGCTCCGCCAGGGGATCGGCCTGCAGGCATACGGGCAGAGGGATCCGCTTGTAGAGTATAAGATGATGGGATATGATATGTTCGGCGAGATGACGAATATGATCGCGGAAACAACGCTGCGCATGCTGTTCAACATCCGTGTGGAGCAGAAAGTGGAACGCGAGGAAGTAGCCAAAGTAACGGGAACGAACAAAGACGACTCTGCCGTACGCGCTCCGAAGAAGCGTGAGCAGAAGAAGATCTATCCGAACGATCCGTGCCCGTGCGGAAGCGGCAAGAAGTATAAACAGTGCTGCGGCCGAAAGCAGCTTGGCGCGTAAGCCGGAGCAGGGCTATAAATAAAAGAATATGAAAGAGGTGAATAAGGTGGTTTTATTAGATGAATTAAAGTCAAGACTGACAGCCTATGAAGAACCGCTGAAAGATCTGAGGGATTCACTTTGACACGGCGTCAAAGAAACTGAGGATCGAAGAACTGCAGAAAAGGCTGGAGGAACCCGGATTCTGGGATGATCCGGAGACTTCCCAGCAGGTTATGAAAGAGTTAAAGGGCCTGGAGGATACGGTCAAAGAGATCGAGCAGCTTTTTGCCGATTATGACGACATGGAGCTGCTGATCGAGATGAGCGAGGAAGAGCCGGATGAGGAGACTTCCGAGGAGATCCGGGAGGAACTGGAGTCGTTCGAGGCGAAATTCGAGGAACTGAGGATCAGCACGCTGCTGACCGGTCCGTATGACAGGGACAATGCGATCGTGACGCTCCACGCGGGGGCCGGCGGAACGGAATCCTGCGACTGGGCGGGCATGCTGTACCGCATGTATACAAGATGGGCTGAGAAAAAAGGTTATGATGTGGAAGAACTGGATTATCTGGAAGGAGACGTGGCCGGGATCAAAGGCGTGACCTTTGAGGTGAAAGGCGAGAATGCATACGGGTATCTCCGTTCCGAGAAGGGCGTCCACAGGCTGGTGCGCATTTCCCCGTTTAATGCGGCGGGAAAGCGCCAGACGTCATTTGCATCCTGTGATGTGATACCGGATATCGAGGAGGATATCGATATTGAGATCAATGACGACGACCTGAAGATCGACACGTACCGGTCCAGCGGAGCAGGCGGCCAGCATATCAACAAGACGTCTTCCGCAGTCCGGATCACCCATCTGCCGACCGGGATCGTGGTCCAGTGCCAGAATGAGCGGTCCCAGCATATGAATAAGGACAAGGCAATGCAGATGCTGAAGTCGAAGCTGTATCTGATGAAGCAGCAGGAGCAGGCGGAGAAGATGTCGGACATCCGCGGCGAAGTCCGGGACATTAATTTCGGCAACCAGATCCGTTCCTATGTCATGCAGCCATACACGATGGTCAAGGATCACAGGACGAATGCGGAAGTAAGCAATGTGAATGCCGTTATGGACGGCAATATCGATCCGTTTATCAATGCCTATCTGAGTGCGGACGGGAAAACGGATGATGCAGAATAACAGAGTACAGAGAAGGAGAAGATCATGGTAAATATAGCAGTAATGGGATATGGAACCGTAGGCTCAGGCGTGGTGGAAGTCATCAACACCAACGGCGATGTGATCAACCAGCGTGCAGGGAATGAGATCAACATTAAATATGTGCTTGATCTCCGGGATTTCCCGGGCGATCCGATCCAGGAAAAGATCGTCCATGATGTGGATGTGATCATCAATGATCCGGAGATCCGCATCGTTGTGGAAGTGATGGGCGGCATCGAGCCGGCGTATACATTTGTGAAACGCTGCCTGGAAGCGGGCAAGAGTGTAGTTACATCGAATAAGGCGCTGGTTGCAAAGCATGGTGCGGAACTTCTGTCCATCGCCCGCGACCGTGAACTGAATTTTCTTTTTGAGGCCAGCGTTGGCGGGGGGATCCCGATCATCCGTGCACTGAATTCTTCTCTGACTGCGGACCGGATCGAGGAGATTACCGGCATTCTCAACGGCACGACAAACTATATGCTTACGAAAATGTTCTATGAGGGCGCGGATTATGACGAGATCCTTAAGGAAGCCCAGGACAACGGCTATGCGGAGCGCAATCCGGAAGCGGATGTGGAAGGATATGACGCATGCCGCAAGATCGCGATCCTGTCATCCCTGATCTCCGGCCGCCAGGTGGATTACGAAGATATTTATACAGAAGGGATCACAAGGATCACGAAGAAAGATATGCTGTATGCGAAAAAGCTGGGCATGACGATTAAGCTGATCGCTTCCAGCAAGCGGCACGGCGGCCACGTTCATGCGATCGTTGCGCCTATGCTCCTGAATAAAGAGCATCCGCTCTACAGCGTGGATGATGTGTTTAATGCGGTATTCGTACATGGAAACATGCTCGGCGATGCCATGTTCTACGGCAGCGGTGCGGGCAAGCTTCCGACAGCCAGCGCGGTCGTGGCTGATGTGGTGGATGAGGTGAAACATCTCCAGCGCAATATCATGACCATGTGGAAAAATGAAAAACTTGAACTAATGCCGAGCGAAGACATCGAGAGACGGTTCTTTGTCCGCATTTCAGGGGCGAAAGAGGCGCGTTACAGCGAGGTGGCAGCTGTATTCGGACCGGTGGAGCCGGTGACGCTGGAAGGCCTGGACGGTGAATTCGGTTTTGTGACGGATGTGATGACCGAGCGGGAATACAAGGAGAAAGCATCAAAGCTTGACGGGATCATGCATATGATCCGCATCGAGGATTAATGGCGGATCACGGTCAGGTTATGGAAGCGAGGACAGAGGTAGAGCATGAAATATATCGTAGTATTATGCGACGGAATGGCAGATGATCCGCTTGTGGAACTGGGCGGACGTACTCCGCTGGAAGCCGCGCACACACCGAATATGGACCGGCTGGCTAAAACAGCTGAGGTCGGCATGGTCCGGACTGTTCCGGAAGGAATGGCGCCGGGCAGCGACACAGCCAATCTGTCTGTGATCGGTTATGATCCGAAGAAGTATTATTCCGGAAGATCTCCGCTGGAAGCTCTCAGCATCGGGGCGGAGATGGGTGCGGACGACGTTTCCTTCCGCTGTAATCTGGTGACGCTGTCGGAAGAGGAAGATTGCTATGAAGACCGGATCATTCTGGATCACAGTTCCGGAGAGATCAGTACGGAGGACGCGGCAGTCCTTCTTGAGGCGCTGAAAGAAGAATTCCGAAGCGGCAGTTCTTCGGAGCGGCCCTGCTATTCGGAAGGTTATGACTTTTATACGGGAACGAGCTACCGGCATCTGTTGATCTGGCATCACGGGAAGGTGGTGGAACTGACGGCGCCCCACGATATCCTGACCAGAAGGATCGGGGAATATCTGCCGTCTGATCCGGTGCTCCGGGATATGATGGTGAGAAGCTATGATATCCTTAAAGACCACCCGGTCAATGTGAAGCGGCGCGCAGAAGGGAAAAATCCCGCAAATTCCGCATGGTTCTGGGGCGCGGGAACAAGGCCGGCGCTTACCTCCTTTGAGGAGAAGAACGGTGTCAGAGGCGCTATGATCTCCGCAGTGGATCTTCTGAAAGGGATCGCAGCGGGTTCCGGTATGCACAATATTACAGTCGAAGGCGCCAACGGCGGCCTGAATACAAATTACCGGGGGAAAGGCGAAGCGGCGGTAAAAGCGCTGGCAGAAGACGGGTATGATTTCGTTTATGTACACATTGAAGCTCCGGATGAGATGGGACATCAGGGAAGCGTTGCCGATAAGATCGCATCGATCGAGTACATTGATGAACAGGTGATCGGTCCTGTGGCGGAAGCGCTGAAAAAAGGCGGCATGGATTTCCGCATGCTGGTCATGCCGGATCATCCGACGCCGGTGCGTGTGCGGACGCATACGGCCGATCCCGTACCATATATGATCTATGACAGTGCGCATCCTGAGCAGGGACAGGCGTCCTACAGTGAAAAAACCGGAAAAATGAGCGGCATTTTTATAGAAGAAGGATACAGGCTGATCGACCGGCTGCTGCAGAGATGACGTCTGACCGGATGCATGTTCACCGGGATAAGGGGTAAAAGTAAAAACCGGAAAAAGAAATTTAGAGACGCAGATGAGGTTGTTTGAACGTTAATGAATTCCTCATCTGCGGCTCTGCTTTATAACGTCCGAACAGAATCGAAAAGGAGAAAATACGGATATGATCAGAGAATTTACAGAACAGGACAGAAAGCTTTATACAGAGATGGCATCGGAGTTCTATCACTCGGATGCTGTCCTCCATCCGGTTCCGGATGAGTATTTTGAAAAGACGGCGGATGAGGCGCTGGCCTCGGATGCGTATGCGCAGATCTATATCCTGGAATGCGACGGTGAACCGGCGGGCTACGGTCTGACAGCGAAAACGTTTTCACAGGAGGCCGGAGGATACGTGATCTGGCTGGAGGAGCTTTATATCAGGCCGTCATACCGTTCCAGGGGACTTGGAAGTGAATTTTTCGCCTGCGTAGAGAATAAATATGCCGGGAAAGCCGTCCGATTCAGACTGGAAGTGGAAGAGGATAATACGCGGGCAATCGCATTATACAAACGGCTGGGATACGAAGTCCTGGATTATGTACAGATGATCAGAGAACAGTAAAAGAAAAAGTATACATGTATACAATCCGAAGAAAATTCTTTCAATCCGCCATTGCATGTTATTGTACAACAATGTATAATTTACAGTAGTGAAATTCTGCCCTCTGAGCAGAAAATTCAGGCAGAAGAAATTTGAGTAGGTGACTGATTTGAAGAATAAGATCAAACGTTTTGCCAAAGGCGATTTTCATATCCCGCAGCCGGAGATCATTTTTCCGGAAACACGCATTATCATGCGCGTGGGGGAAGGGGAAAAATACAGAGGAAGCTTTTCGCTCCAGAATCAGGGCGGGGGCACGATCCGGGGGATCGTGTATCCGTCCTCGTATCGTGTACAGTGTGATGAGCAGGGATTTGATGCCAATCCGGTCAATATTTATTATACCTATGACGGGAGCGGCCTGGTTCCCGGACATGTGGAGCATGGAAAGTTTACGATCGTATGCAACGGCGGAGAGTTTGATATTGCATTTACCGCGATCATAGAGAAGCCGTTTGTAATGACAAGTTACGGGAAAGTACAGAGCCTGGATGATTTCAAGAAACTCTCTTTTCGTGATTCAGCGGAAGCTGTCCGGCTTTTCCGCTCCCGTGATTTTTATGAGATACTCAAATATGAGGACCGGCGGATACAGGCGCTTTATGACAACATGCGCCGCTGGGAGCTGGATCAGCAGGCGCTGGAAGAATTCCTTGTGGGATGCAAGCAGAAAGAGAAGATCTTCCTGACGCTTGAGGAAGAAAGCCGTGCATTCATGTCTCTGACGGAAGCGCGCAAGGAGACGTTTGCCATTAAGAAGAATACATGGGGGTATCTCGAAATTGATGTGCGGACGGAAGGAGACTTTATCCATGTAGAGCATACGCGGATCACAACGGAGGAGTTTATCGGCAATTCCTACCGGCTTGAATATTTCCTTGATACAGAGAAACTGCACCGGGGCAGCAATTTCGGACGTGTGATCCTGGAATCCCCGTATGAGACGCTGACCTACGAGGTGGTTGTAGAAAAAGACGTTGACCGCGATGAGGACCGTCGGGCGAATGACCGTGAGTTCGCAGGTATTGTCAGAAATTATCTGAAATATGAAAGCGGGAAGCTTACGCTTGAAGAGTGGACGGATGAAGCGGAGCGGAGGATCCGGCATCTGCGCGACATGGACGGACGGAATGATTTTTATCTGCTGGCGCACGCGCATATCTGTCTGCTCGGCGGACGGGCAGATGAGGCCAAGATCCTTCTTGAATCCTATAACTACAACCGGTTTGCAATCGGAAAAGATGTGGAACTGAGCTCCTATTATTTATATCTGACGACATTCCTTTCCAACGATTCGATCGGGCAGAGGAAGGTTGCGGAAGAGCTGTCCAGATCTTTTATCAAACATCCGGACAACTGGAAGATCCTCTGCATGCTCGTAGAGGTGGATTCTGAGTACAAGATCTACAGCGAGAGGCTGCATGCGCTGGAGAAACAGTTTTATGAGGAAAAGTCCCACAGCATCTGGTTCTATTTCCAGGCTTTCCGTTGTTACCGTGACAAGAGTTCTTCGCTGAAAAAGCTGGGAACATTTGAAATACGCGTTCTCCTTTTTGCGGTGAAATACAGGCTCATGACCCGGGAACTGGCGCTTTATACCGCGAATCTGGCCAGTCAGATGAAGATGTTTGACAAACATCTGTATGATGTGCTCGTGCAGTCATACGGCATGTACAATGAATCGATGATCCTGACGGCAATCTGTACGCTCCTCATAAAAGGAAACTGTATGGACAGCTGTTATTTCAGATGGTTTGAGAAAGCGGTGGATGAGGAGCTCAAGATCGCGCAGCTTTATGAATATTATATGGGGACCGTGACCCCTTCAGGTTTCCATAAGCCGCTTCCTAGATCAGTATACCTGTATTTTATGCACGGCAATAACCTGGACTATCACAAGTGCGCGTTTTTGTATGCGAACCTGATCACATATGAGGACGAGACCAGCGAGATATATGCCCACTACCGGGATGAAATGGAAGCGTTTGCGTGGAATCAGCTGGACCGCCGTAATGTGGACGAGCAGCTGAGGATCATTTATAAAAGATTTGTTGTGGAGTCCGCAATGAATCCGGAACGGATCAAGGCGCTCTATGATGTATGCCATGCCTACTGGATCACAACAAAAGTTCCGAATATGAAATTCGTGCATGTGATCGCTGAGGATGGAACAGTCACCCAGAAAGCGCCTTACACAGAAAACGGCGCGAAAGTCTTCCTGTATGCCAAGACGGACCGGCTGGTGTGGGAAGGAAAAGACGGCAGGCAT
The DNA here is from genome assembly GCA_019120275.1 of Candidatus Mediterraneibacter excrementavium. Taxonomy (GTDB): domain Bacteria; phylum Bacillota; class Clostridia; order Lachnospirales; family Lachnospiraceae; genus Mediterraneibacter; species Mediterraneibacter excrementavium. The sequence continues at coordinate 58,084 of DWVL01000085.1, forward strand.
TACACGGATTCGATCCCGTATGACAGCAGACGTCTTTTCTACGAACTGCGCTATATGGATATGTGCAGGAAATACATCAACGGACTGCGGCGGACGCGGGAAGAGGAGCAGGCGCAGGAGCTTACGCTGGAGACTGTTCATGCCAATGGCCTGGAAAACTATAAGGAAGATGAACTGCTCGGACTCTGCAGCCGGACCATCCGGGAGAACAATTACGAGAATGATGATTTCCTTACATATGTCTGTTTTGAACTGTTCAAAAATCAGCAGTATGATAAGGTGATCCTTACTTATCTTGCGAATTATTACTGCGGGGCAACTTCAGATATGAAGCTGCTCTGGAGAGAGGCAAGGGATTATGAAGTCCATACGCACAAGCTTGCAGAGCGTATCCTGACACAGATGCTTTTCTCGGAAGAACTCTTCCAGGAGGCGCCGGTCTTTGAACAGTATTATGCTGAAGGGGCGTATTTCCGCCTGCAGCAGGCGTATCTGACCTATGTCTCCAGAGAATATGTGGTGGAAGAGCGCAGGATCGGACGGAGTGTCATCGACATTATATGCAGAGAGTATGAGAAGGGTGAGGAGACCGGTGATATCTGCAAGATTGCCGTTCTGAAGTATTATGCCGAGAGAGAGTATAATGCCCAGACCAGGAAAACGCTGAAGAAGTTTCTCCAGGAACTCTGCGGCAGGCAGATCTATTTCCCGTTTTTCCTTTCCTACGAGAAAGAATGGCTGATCGAACTGCAGCTGTGGGATAAGACCCTGATCGAGTACAAAGGGCAGAAAGGCAGCAGGGTCATGCTGTATTACCAGCTTCAGAAAGGCGGGGATGAATATGCGGATTATTCCACGGAGATCCTGATGCCGATGTATGAGAACATTTATGTGAAGAAATTTGTTCTTTTTGCAAATGAAAGGCTGAAATATTATTTTAAGGAAACAATAGACGGAAATTCATACCGAAGCGAGAAGGAGACCTGTGTACGGGAAAATGAATCCGGCGAACAGGGGAGATATGGCCGTCTGAATGATATCCTGACAGAGAACGACAAGGTGGAACGCAGGAAAAAAATGCAGGCGTATGCGCTGGAAGACGCTGTGGCCGCCCACATGTTCGTACAGGAGTAAGGAGGTTGTTTTTTCATGGGACAGGGCAGTATTATCGGCTATGAGATTAATGAAAAGACATGTCAGATCAGTTTTTACGATGATCAGCAGATGGAGCCTGACACGCTGGAGGTGGATTCCGATAACTATCAGACCCCGCTTATCATCGGAAAGCTGCGGGATACATGGGCATATGGAAAAGAGGCCAAGCGGCTTGTATCGATCAAAGAAGGATTCACGGTTACACGTCTGCTGAGCAAGAGCCTTGCAGGGGAGCGCATTGAGTTCGGGGAAGAGACCTATGACGCGGTGTGGCTTCTGTCTCAGTTCATCCAGATGTCGCTTCAGCCGTTCCCGGAGATTGACGGGATCGTTTTTACGGTTCCGGTCCTGACGGAGGAACTGGCCCAGATGCTCCGCGGGATCGCAGTAAGGATGAATATAGATAAGAGACATATTTTCATCCAGGATTATAAAGAAAGTTTCTGCAATTATCTGTTCTATCAGCCGAAAGAACTCTGGCAGTATGATGCGGCCCTGTTCTGCTGTGACCGCAATGAGATCAAAGCCTATATGCTCCGCCGGCTTAAACCGGGACTGGGCGGCGGCAAGACGACATTCGTTACTGTAGACGAAGTCGCAAGCGCGCATATGAAGGAACTGGCCATGGTCTATCCGGTCCTCAATGAGGATAAGGCGAAGGAGGCGGATGCCATGTTCTGCCAGTTTATTGAAAGCGTATTTGACAAGCGGATCGTTTCTTCGGTTTTTCTTACCGGGGAAGGCTTTGAAAATAACTGGTATCCCAAATCCCTGAGGGTGCTCTGCAACGGACGCAGAGCGTTTATCGGCAATAATCTGTACAGCAAGGGAGCATGTTATACCGCTTACAGGAAGCTGTACATGCATATTGAGAATCCGGTGTATCTCTCAGAGAACAAGCTGACAGACCAGATTACAGTCAATATGCGTGTGAATGGGCAGGAGATGTGGTATCCGATCGTATCGTGGGGAGCGCACTGGTATGAGTCAAACAATCAGTGGGAAGTACTCTGCGAGGATCTGGAAGACATTGAACTGCACATCGAATCGCTCATCCAGGGAAATGTCAGGACAGAAAAGCTCTCCCTGGCGAATTTCCCCAGGCGTTCCGAGTATTCCATGAGGCTGCAGCTGGAAACCCTGTTCCTCGATGAAAGAACGTGCAGGATCACCGTGCGGGATGCCGGCTTCGGCGATTTCTTTCCGGCGACAGATTCGTATGCGGAGAAGACGATACATTTAGGAGGAAATGATGGGAAATTTAATTCTTTGTCATGACAGGCGGGCGGCGCATCCTTATGAGATCACAAGGATACACTGCCGGATCTTTACAATCGAAGAACTCTGCTATTACCTCTGCAACAATCTCTATCTGATCGATTATACGATCATGAACGATCAGCTGTGTGACTGGCTGGATGAGGAACTGGGAATGGACAGGCTGGCTTCGGACCTGAGAGATGTGCTTCGTCTTCGCGGATCTGTGGAAAAATTTGTCATCACGATACTGAAAGCGTCCAGGATCTACAGAGAACCGGAGATGATCCGTATCCAGAATGTGCTGGAGCATCTGAAGAATCAGAAAGATATAGAGCGTCAGAAATATAAGGGCGACAATCTGCTGGAGAGCGGGGAAGTGGAGGAAGCGATCCTTGTTTATCAGGCAATCCTGAATCAGGAAAAGGATGAAACGGTGGATGATAAATTCTACAGCGGTGTGTATGCCGGTCTTGGAGCCGGGTACGGCAGGCTCTTTCTCTATCAGGAAGCGGCACGCATGTATGACAGGGCCTATCAGCTCAGCGGGGATAAAACGCTGATCAAGCCGTATCTGTATGCTTCTTATAAATACATGTCGCTGGAGGAATACCACATCCTGATCACCAAGCAGGATGAATATATGGAAGCCAACGCGCAGATGCGGCGTGAGATCGAGGAGATCAAAAAGTCGCTGCCGGATGAGACCGGTCCGGAATCTATTGAGAAATGGAAGCGGCAGCACCGCAGAAACCACGCGTGATGCGTGCGTAACCGAAGTTCGGGAAACAGTCCCTCTGTCAGGACCGAGGATGAAACTAAGGTTTGACAGAGGGATTTTCATGTGATAGAATACAACGGTAACTTTACTGTGGTACAGTGACTCATTGGTAGAGAAAAAAAGCAAGGCCGGTCTGACCGGCGATGGAGGTAATTATGAAAAAGAGAGTATTGAGTGTGCTGCTCTGCACAGCGATGGCGATTTCCGTGCTCGCAGGATGCGGGGGTTCAGACAATGGCGGTGAGAGCGAGAGCGACAAGGCATACGTGGAGGACAAGGGAACCCTTGTCGTGGGTATTACGAATTTTGAACCGATGGATTATAAAGACGAGAGCGGCGAATGGGTCGGCTTCGATGCGGATCTGGCAAAGGCATTTGCAGAGAGCCTTGGCGTCGAGGCGGAATTCGTTGAAATCGACTGGGACAACAAGATCATGGAGCTGGACGGCAAGACTATCGACTGTGTATGGAACGGAATGACGCTGACAGAAGAAGTAACCAGTTCCATGGACTGTACAGATGCTTATCTGGCGAATGCGCAGGTTGTTGTTGTACCGGCTGACGTGGCGGATCAGTACAAGGATGAGGCGAGCCTGGCAGACCTGAATTTTGCGGCTGAGGCAGGAAGTGCCGGAGAAGCGGAGCTGGAGGCAAGGGGACTGAATGTAACTCCGGTAACAGCACAGGCGGACGCCCTGATGGAAGTGGCGGCAGGTACATCCGATGCGGCAGTCATTGACCTTCTGATGGCGGCAGCTATGATCGGCGAGGGAACAAGTTACGCTGACCTTACCTATACGGTACACCTGAATAACGAGGAGTACGGCGTTGGATTCAGACAGGGGTCCGACCTGACGGCAGAACTCAATGATTTCTTTGCGGCTTGTTATGAGGACGGAACCATGCAGGAGATCGCAGAGACCTACGGCGTGCAGGCTGCGCTGATCACAGAGTAGGATAAAATACTGATAAGACGGACGGGGTTATGTCATGACATTTACAGAACAGTTTCCAATTGTTGTCGGAGCGCTGAATACGGGATTTCTTCAGACATTAAAGCTCTTTTTCGTGACGCTCATCGGGGCGATCCCGCTGGGACTGATCATTTCTTTTGGGTCGATGTCCCGGTTTAAACCGCTGAGTTATTTTACAAAGATTATCGTCTGGATCATCAGAGGTACGCCTCTGATGATCCAGCTTCTGATTATTTATTTTATGCCGGGCCTTATGGGAAGGAATATCTGGGGCGGCGGCGAGAGCGGAAGATTCCTTGCGGCGGCGGTCGCATTTATCTTTAACTACTCCTGCTATTTTTCCGAGATCTACAGAGGAGGTATCCAGGGCGTGCCGAAAGGTCAGGAGGAGGCCGGCCTGGTGCTGGGCATGACGAAGAGCCAGATCTTCTTTAAGATCAAGCTGCTTCAGATGATCAAGCGGATCGTTCCGCCCATGTCGAACGAGATCATTACGCTGGTAAAGGATACGTCCCTTTCCCGTATTATCGCACTCCAGGAGATCATCTGGGCGGGGCAGTCTTTCATGAAAGGCAACATGGGGATCGCGGGTGTGATCTGGCCTCTGTTCTTTACGGCGGTATACTATCTGATCTTTAACGGCATTCTGACTGTCCTTCTTGGACGTCTGGAGAGAAAACTGGAGTATTTCAGATAGGAGGACGGCATAATGGCAATATTGGAAGTACAGCATGTAAGTAAAAGCTTTGGCAATACAGAAGTGTTAAAAGATATCAGTTTTTCCCTGGAAAAGGGGAAGGTGCTTTCCCTGATCGGATCTTCGGGGAGCGGCAAGACCACGCTGCTGCGGTGCCTGAATTTTCTGGAACAGCCGGACGGCGGTGTGATCCGGGTGAATGAGGAGACTCTGTTTGACGCAGATGACCCCGGAACGAAGCAGGAGAGCGAGATCCGCAGGAAGCGCCTGCATTTCGGCCTGGTATTCCAGTCTTTCAATCTCTTTCCCCAGTATACGGCCCTGCAGAACGTGATGCTGGCGAAGGAACTTCTGGAGAAAGAGAAGCCGGACTATAAGGCGAAAAAGAAAGAAATCCATGAAGCGATCGAGCAGGAGGCAAAACGACTCCTGGATCAGATGGGACTTTCGGACCGGATCAATAATTATCCGCATCAGCTGTCAGGCGGGCAGTGCCAGCGTGTGGCGATCGCAAGGGCGCTCGCACTCAGTCCGGACATCCTTTGTTTTGACGAGCCTACATCCGCGCTGGATCCGGAGCTGACCGGCGAAGTCCTGAAAGTGATCAGAGGACTGGCGGATCAGGAGACAACGATGATCATCGTGACGCATGAGATGGCGTTCGCAAGGGATGTTTCCAGCCAGGTGATCTTTATGGATGACGGATGCATCATGGAATGCGGAACGCCGGAAGAAGTATTTGAGCATCCGAGAGAAGAACGTACAAAACAGTTCCTGTCACGGTATACAAACGGATAACAGGGAGCATGGCAGAGGCAGACGGAAAATGTTGATTTTCCGCCTGCCTTATATTATAATTGATAAACGGATCTGAACTTTTGGCGGGCCGCCTTCGGGCCGCCTGTGGATTAAAGGAAAAGGAGAACAGGAATCATGTCAAATGACCGTTATGTAAGCCCGCTTTCGGAGCGATATGCAAGCAGAGAGATGCAGTATATTTTTTCGCCGGATAAGAAGTTCCGCACATGGAGAAGGCTGTGGATCGCGCTGGCGGAGACAGAGAAAGAACTGGGACTTAATATTACCGATGAGCAGATCGAGGAACTGAAGAGCCACGCGGACGACATCAATTACGATGTGGCGAAGGAAAGAGAGAAGGTTGTGCGCCACGACGTTATGTCCCATGTATATGCGTATGGCGTACAGTGCCCGAAGGCAAAGGGGATCATTCATCTGGGCGCCACATCATGCTATGTGGGAGACAATACAGATATCATTATCATGTCTGAAGCGCTGAAACTGGTCAGAAAGAAGCTGATCAATGTGATCGCTGAACTTGCGAAATTTGCAGATGCCCAGAAGAGCCAGCCTACCCTGGCGTTTACTCATTTCCAGCCGGCACAGCCGACCACAGTCGGAAAGAGAGCGACGCTGTGGATGCAGGAATTCGAGATGGATCTGGAAGATCTGGAATACGTGCTGGGAAGCCTGAAGCTGCTGGGATCAAAGGGTACGACCGGTACGCAGGCGAGCTTCCTGGAACTTTTCGACGGGGATCAGGAGACGATCGACAGGATCGATCCGATGATCGCTGAGAAGATGGGATTCAAGGCGTGCTATCCGGTGTCCGGACAGACCTATTCAAGAAAAGTAGATACAAGAGTGCTCAACGTACTGGCAGGAATCGCAGCCAGTGCCCATAAGTTTTCAAATGATATCCGTCTGCTCCAGCATCTGAAAGAGGTTGAGGAACCGTTTGAGAAGACGCAGATCGGTTCTTCCGCCATGGCTTATAAGAGAAACCCGATGCGCAGCGAGCGGATCGCTTCCCTGTCCCGCTATGTGATGATCGATGCACTGAACCCGGCGATCACTTCGGCGACCCAGTGGTTTGAGCGTACGCTGGATGATTCTGCGAACAAGCGCCTGAGCGTTCCGGAAGGATTCCTGGCCATCGACGGCATTCTGGATCTGTGCCTCAATGTTGTGGACGGACTGGTCGTATATCCGAAGGTGATCGAGAAGCGCCTGATGTCGGAGCTTCCGTTCATGGCGACTGAGAATATTATGATGGATGCTGTGAAAGCGGGCGGCGACCGTCAGGAACTGCACGAGCGGATCCGTGAGCTTTCCATGGAGGCAGGCAGAAATGTGAAGGAAAAGGGACTGGATAATAACCTGCTCGAACTGATCGCGGCAGATCCGGCGTTCAATTTAAGCCTGGAGGATCTGCAGAAAACAATGGATCCTGCGAAATATGTGGGAAGAGCGAAGGAACAGGTGGATGCGTACCTGAAAAACGTTATTTATCCGCTCCTGGAAAAGAATAAAGATGTACTCGGCATGACTGCGGAGATCAACGTCTGATCCTGTTTTTTTTAAATGCCGTAAGGACAGAATGCAAAGGAATGTTGCAAAGGATTGCGACATTCCTTTTTCTGTGATACTTTATTCCTGGAAAATTATGGAACAGGTGCCGCAGGGAAAATGCGGCGGAGAAAGGAATGAGAACAGATGGAGTGGTGTGTGAGTATTTATGAGGAATGGCGTGCGGCCGGTCATAACAGCTTGGTCAGGACTGCAAAGATGATGACGGCTGTGCTTGCTTTCTGTGTGGTGCTGATATGGATGAGCTTTTCTGCGGCTCCTGCAGAGATGTCCCGCATTCCGTACAGCCGTGGAACGGACGCTGCGGATCGTGATGCCGGCGGCCTGACCGTCCGGAAACCCGTGGCGGAAGCAGTGCATACACTGGCCGGATCCACAGCTGCTGTTTCAGCAGGATTGCCAGCGGTTGTTCCGGAAGTACTGGCCATACCGGAAGCGGCGGCCGTTGTGGAAACCCCGGAAGCACCGGTTGTGCCGGAAGCACTGGATATACCGGAAGCGCCGGACGTGCCTGAAGCGCCGGATATACCGGAAACGCCGGTCCTGCCGGACGTGCCTGAAGCGCCGGATATACCGGATACACCGGCTGTGCCGGATGCACCAGTCGTGCCGGATACGCCGGAAGTGCCGGATGCACCAGTCGTGCCGGATACACCAGTCGTGCCGGATACACCGACGGTTCCGGATGAATCAGAAGATGCAGACAATGCTGTGCCAGCGGACAGCGGGTTCCTTATAGACGAAAACGGGATCATTTACGGTGTGTCGGATCCGGCTCTTGCCATAACAGAGGGAATGCTGAGGATCCCGTCTGAAGGATGCAGCGGCATCGCGGCAGGAACATTCGCCAGTGGCTTCCCGTCTGTGATCGAGGTCAGCATACCTGCGAATATCACATCGATCGAGGCGGGCGCATTTACCGGCCTTGTGAATGCAGAGTGGTATACGGTGGAGCAGAACAGTGTATTTTCAGAGAAAATGGGTGTGCTTCTTTCGGAAGGCGGAACGTGTATTCTTGCGTTCCCGTCCGGACGGACAGGAAAGTATAAAGTCCCGGCGGGAATTACCTGTTTTGCAGAGAATGCATTCCTGGATGCGCATATTTCATCTGTGGACGTGTCTGCATGTCCGGCTGAAATGTCTGTCAGCGTACCGGAACATATTGAAGTGATCAGACACGAAGCATCCGAAAGCGATCTGCCGTGAAGATTATTGAAGAATCCCTGGATTTGGTTTATAATATTTCCGTATAAATGCAATCTGCTGATGTTATACGGCGACAGGGAGGAGGGATCTTCATGAGGGAGAAGAACATACTTCATATTCTGCAGAACAGCAGGCATACGGTTGTGTTAAGCGGAGCCGGCCTGATGGCTGAGAGCGGGTATCCGCTGCTGCGCGATGGGGCGGAATCCTATGATATTGAGGAAAAGTATGGATATTCGTTTGAGGAAATCTTCAGCAGCGGCTTTTACGCTGCGCGGAAGGAACTGTTTTTCCGCTTTTATAAAGAGATCCTTCTGAAAAATGCGGAGATGCCGCCGGGAGAAGGATATCTGGCGCTGAAAGAGCTGCAGGACAAAGGACTGATCAGCACGGTGATCACACGGCGCATAGCAGGTCTCGAAGACCGTGCAGGCTGCCGCAATGTGATCAATCTGAAGGGCACGATCTTTCATAATATCTGTCCGTCGTGCGGGAGGGACTATCCTGTTGAATATGTGAAAGAAGCAAAAGGCGTGCCGTTGTGCGAGACATGTATGACGGCTCTCCGACCGGATGTATGTCTGTTCGGTGAGATGATCGACAACGGCCGGATGACGGAGGCGGCCCGGGAAGTGGAGAAGGCAGACGTGCTGGTCGTACTGGGAGCAAGCCTTGCGTCACCGCTGTGCGGCCAGATGCTTCAGTACTATACGGGTTCGAATCTGATCCTGGTAAACGACACAGAGCATTACTCGGATCAGAGGGCCGATATCATTATCTACGGCAGAAGCGACCGTTTCCTTTCCGATATACTGGCAGAATGCAGGAAACAAAATCAAGACTGAATTTGGAGAGTGAAAATGAGCAGCAAAGTAAGAACAAGATTTGCGCCCAGTCCTACCGGGCGTATGCATGTGGGAAATTTAAGGACAGCACTTTACGCGTATCTGATCGCCAAGCATGAAGACGGGGATTTTATCCTCCGCATCGAGGATACGGATCAGGAGCGCTATGTGGAGGGTGCTGTTGACATTATATACAGGACGCTCGAGAAGACAGGGCTGATCCATGACGAGGGACCGGATAAGGACCGGGGATATGGTCCATACGTCCAGAGTGAACGCCAGGCGTCCGGGATCTATCTGAAATATGCGAAGCAGCTGGTGGAGCAGGGCGATGCCTACTACTGTTTCTGTGACAAAGCAAGGCTGGATACGCTCCGCACCTCGGTTTCAGAGGACGGGACGGATATTGTCGTATATGACAAACACTGCCTGGGACTGAGCAGAGAAGAGGTGGAAGCGAATCTGGCGGCAGGAAAGCCGTGGGTGATCCGCCTGAATGTGCCGAACGAAGGAGAGACGACCTTCCATGATGAGATCTACGGGGATATCACCGTGCCGAATAACGAACTGGACGACATGATCCTGATCAAGTCGGACGGATTTCCGACCTATAATTTTGCCAACGTGGTAGACGACCACCTGATGGGGATCACTCATGTGGTAAGAGGAAACGAGTATCTGGCGTCAGCGCCCAAGTACAACCGTCTCTATGAGGCGTTCGGCTGGGAGATCCCGGTCTATGTGCACTGTCCGCTGATCACGGATGAGAGCCATAAGAAGCTGAGTAAACGGAGCGGCCATTCTTCATATGAAGATCTGATCGACCAGGGATTCGTATCAGAAGCCGTTGTAAACTATGTGGCGCTGCTCGGCTGGTGCCCGACAGACAACCGGGAGATCTTTTCACTGGAAGAGCTGGTGAAGGAGTTTGACTACCGGCATATGAGCAAATCGCCGGCGGTATTTGACACGGTGAAACTGAAATGGATGAACGGGGAGTACCTCAAGGCCATGGATTTTGACTGTTTCTATGAGATGGCGGAGCCGTACATCCGGAAAACCGTGACGAAAGACTATGACCTGAAGAAGATCGCGGCGCTTGTGAAGACAAGGATCGAGATCTTCCCGGACATTAATGACCAGATTGATTTTATTGAGGAACTGCCGGATTATGACTGCGAGCTTTACAGGCATAAGAAGATGAAGACAGATCCGGAGAAGGGACTTGCCCTTCTGGAGGAAGTGCTTCCGCTCCTGGAAGCACAGGATGATTACAGCAATGACGCCCTCTTTGAACTTTTAAAAGGTTTTGCGGAGGAGAAAGGATACAAGATCGGATATGTGATGTGGCCGCTTAGGACCGCCGTGTCAGGCAGGCAGAGCACGCCGGGCGGTGCAACCGAGCTGATGGAAGTTTTCGGAAAGGAAGAGTCCCTTCACAGGATCCGAAAAGGAATAGAAAAGCTTCATGACATTTAATCGGGAACAGATGCAAGCGGTCTGTCACAGAACCGGGCCCTGTCAGGTATTGGCAGGGCCCGGTTCCGGTAAGACCCTCACGATCGTGAACAGGATCAGATATCTGATCGAAGAATGCAAGGTCAGGCCGGAGGAGATCCTGGTCGTTACATTTACACGCTATGCGGCGGCAGAAATGAAATCCAGACTGTGCACGCTGATGGGGAGGAACAGCGTTCCGGTCACCGCGGGCACATTTCACGGGATCTTTTACGGGATCCTGAAGTGGGCTTTCCGCATCAGCGGACAGAATATCCTCTCGGAGGAAGAAAAATACCAGATCCTGCGCCAGACAGTCAGCAGCCAGGACGTTGACTCGCTGGACGAAGAAGAGTTTCTCCTGGATCTGGCGGAAGAGATCGGACGGGTAAAGAACGGACTGATCCCGCTGGAAGAGTACGTGTCTGACAAATGCAGGCCGGAGCGTTTCAGAGAGATTTACAGGAAATACGAGGAAAAGAGGAAAGCGGTCCGCAAACTGGATTTTGATGATATGCTGACAACCTGTTATGAACTGTTCGCGTCCAGACCGGATGTGCTGAAAATGTGGCAGCAGAAATTCCGGTACATCCTGGTGGATGAATTTCAGGATATCAACCGGGTTCAGTATGATGTGATCCGTATGCTTGCGCTTCCGGAGAACAATCTGTTCGTGGTCGGGGATGACGACCAGGCGATTTACGGTTTCCGCGGAGCTGACCCGGAACTGATGTTCCACTTCCGGAAAGATTATCCGGATGCCAGGCAGATCATCCTGGGCAAGAATTACCGTTCGGCGGGAAATATCGTCCGCAATTCTCTGAAAGTGATCGGCCATAATGAGCATCGGTTTATTAAAAAGCTGGAAGCAGTGAAAGACAGGGGCGCCTGCCTGCATGTTCAGGAACTGAAAGATCCGAATGAGGAAGCGCAGTATGCGGCAGATGAGATCGAGAACCGGATCCGGGCGGGGATCCCGGCGGATGAGATCGCCGTACTCTTCCGGATCCATACGGATGCCCGCCCGCTGGCGGAAGAACTGGTGCGGCGCCGGATCCCCTTCCGGATGCGGGAGCAGCTGCCGAATCTGTATGAACATTTTATTGCCAGGGATCTGCAGGCTTATATCCGGCTGTCGCTTGGAAGCGCGGACAGAGGGGATTTTCTGCGGGTGATGAACCGGCCGAAACGTTATATCGGCAGGGACAGCCTGTCCGGGGAGGATCTTTCTTTTGAGGCGATCCGCTGTTTTTACTGTGACAAGGACTGGATGCTGGACCGGATCGACCAGTTTGAGTGGGATGTGAAGATGCTGTCCCGCATGGCTCCGTATGCCGCGATCCAGTATATCAGAAAACGGATCGGGTATGATGATTTCCTGAAAGATTATGCATATACATCGGGAATCGAACGGGCGGATCTGAATGAAGTAATGCTGGAGATCGAAGAGGCTGCAAAGCCTTATGCATCGGGTGAGGAATGGCTGACGCATATCCGGGAATATACGGAAACACTGCGGCTGAAGGAAAAAGAGAGGAACAGTGAGGGAGAGGGCGTCAGACTGATGACCCTCCATGCGGCGAAAGGACTGGAATTCCGTACAGTGCTCATAATCGGGGCGAATGAGGGGCGGATGCCTTATCAGAAAGCCAGGACGGATGCGGAGATTGAAGAGGAGAGACGGCTCTTCTATGTGGGAATGACCAGAGCCAGGGATGAACTGAAGGTCTGTTATGTGAAAATAAAAAACGGGAAAGCCGTAAAACCTTCCCGTTTTGCAGAAGAGCTTCTGGAAGAAGCGGATCAGCATTAAGGCTCGATATCATCCAGGTCGATATCACCGAAATCCTGTGCATCCATCCAGTCATTGAACGCTTCAGAAGCGCGTTCAAATTCATCATCATCCGCGATGTTTTCCAGACCGGGTTCTTCATCTTCACCGTTATCGATCAGGCGGTACAGAAAGATCTGTCCGTCGTCGCTGTCCTCGTCGGCTGTAACCGGAAGAAGAGCAATGTACTGGCGGGAATCCGCTTCAAAGATGGCAATCACATCGCAGTCCAGTTCCTCATCGTTTTCCAGAGTCAGTGTTACGGTCAGGGATTCATTTTCAATCATAAAATCAATTCTCCTTCTTATGCAGTTTGATGTTTCTAAAAAGAGAGTATCAGAAAGAGTAAGAAAAAGCAAGTTGCGCTTCATTCTATTGACATTCCACTGAAACACGGTAGAATGAAAGAGAAAGCGGGCAGAAGGAATTACAGCGGGGAGAGGCATGGAAAGATGGTGAAAAAAAAGCATTTTTTCATTTTGATGCCGGTGTTTCTGATCTGGGCAGTGACAGGATGCAAGCAGAATGTCGGGACTCCGGAAGACAATGCAGTTGTAGAAGAAACAGAAGAGGAAGATGACGGACAGCAGGACAGGCTGTTCGGATTCAGCTGCCCGGATCTTTCGGATCCCTATTATGAAGTGCTGAAAGATTCGGTGGCAATCGGACTTGAGGATCAGGGGGACCGGATCCTTGTGAGAGATGCGGAGAGAGACGCAGAGAAGCAGGATGCCCAGATCCGGGAGATGGCAGAGGCCGGTGTGTCGGCTGTTTTTCTGACCCCGGTTGACCCGGAAGGCATAACACCGGCTCTGGATTATCTGAAGGAAGCCGGGATCCCGGTCATTAATCTGGATATACGCGTACAGGAAACCAGCCTTACGGACGCTTTTGTCGGAGCAGACAACTACAGCGCAGGTGCTGTCTGTGCGGAAGACCTGATGCGCAGGATGCCTGCCGGAGGGAGGATCGGGATTATCGAATGCCCTTCGGTCAGTTCTGTTGCGGAGAGGATCAACGGATTTGAAGAGACGATACAGGACGCCGGATTCGAGATCGTCAGGCGGATCGACACAAAGCAGGATGATGCACTGCTGAACAGCGAACTGACCCGGCTGCTTGCGGATGAAAATTTTCCTGACGCACTGATGTGCGGGGATGACGGGATGGCGCTTGCAGCCATGGAAATGATCCGGAACGCAGGACGCAATGATGTCATCATCTACAGCGTAGGCGGATCGCCGGCGGTGAAAAGCGCGTTGAAGACAACGGATTCCGCACTGGCGGGGATCGGGGCGCTTTCCCCGATCAGCATGGGAAAAAGCGCGATAAAAACAGCGGCCGCGATCCTGGAAAACAGGGTGTATGAATCAGATATCTATGTTGAAACGTTCTTTATCGACAGGGAAAATATAGACATGTATGGAACAGACGGCTGGCAGTAAGAAAGGAACGGAATATGAAAAAAATACAGGGTAGACCACAGCCATTCGGCGCGTATGTCGAAGGCGGAAAAGTGAATTTTGCAGTACAGGTCCCGGCGGGGGAAAAGTGTGAGTTGCTGCTCTACAGAGCGGGGAAAACGCAGCCGAAATACCGGATGGAGATGCCGGAAGAGGAAGGGATCGGCGAAGTGCGCTTCCTGGCGGTTGAAGACATAGATGCAGAAAAATACGAATATAATTTTATGATCGGTGACGAAGTCTGCATCGACCCGTTCGTAAAGGAGATCGCAGGAAAAGGTGCGTTTGGCAGACGTTGTCCGTCAGCACCGGAACGGCTGACGGAGCCGGAAATGCAGAGGAAGGACACGGAGGCAGCGCATCAGATCCGCGGCAAACTCGTATCTGAAGAGTATGACTGGAAGGGCGACAGGCGTCTTCACATCCCGTGGAATGAAGTGATCGCTTACAGCCTCCATGTGAGAGGATTTACAAAACACAGATCTTCAAAGGCAGCGCATAAAGGCACCTTCCAGGGCGTGATCGAGAAGATCCCGTATCTGAAGGAACTGGGGATCAATCAGATCCAGTGTATGCCGGTGTATGAGTTTGACGAGTGCGCGAAGGCGAAGATCAATTACTGGGGGTATGGACCGGCTTATTTCTTCGCACCGAAAGAATCCTATGCAGCCGGACGTTCCGCGGTCCATGAACTTAAGGATATGGTGCGCGAGTGTCACAGCGCCGGGATCGAAGTCGTGCTGGAGATGCCGTTCGCGCAGGGAACTGCGCCTCAGACTGCGCTGGAATGCCTGCGGTTTTATATGATGGAATATCATATTGACGGGTTCGTGGTCAATCCCTATATTGTACCGTGGGATATGCTCAGCGGCGATCCGTTCCTTAAGGATATCAAGCTGATACGCAAGGATGACGGATTCCAGAATATCATGCGCCGTTTCCTGAAAGGCGACGAAAATATGGTGAACGATGTGATCTGCGGACTCCGCCATAATTCTGCCGTGGACGGAAAGTGTAATTATATCACAGCCCATACGGGATTTACGCTGTGGGATCTGGTATCATACGATGGCAAACACAATGAGGCCAACGGGGAAAATAATTCGGATGGCCCGGATTACAATTACAGCTGGAACTGCGGCGCAGAAGGACCGAGCCGCAAGAAGGCGGTGCTGAGTCTGAGAAAGAATCAGGTCCGCAATGCCATGTTTCTGCTGCTTACAGCCCAGGGAACGCCGTGTCTGCTCGCGGGCGATGAATTTTATAACAGCCAGAATGGTAATAATAATGTATACTGCCAGGATAATGAGACGGCATGGGTGGACTGGAGCAGGCTGAAGACAGATGATTCGCTGTTCCGGTTTGTAAAAGAACTGATCGCTTTCAGGAAAAAATATCCCTGCCTTCACAGAAAAGAGGAACTGCAGGGACTTGACCGGACAGCATGCGGCATGCCGGATGTGTCATACCATGGTGAACATGCATGGCGTGTGCAGGCGGATGTGGCCAGCCGTCAGCTGGGCGTCCTGTACTCGGGTGCGGACACAGGTACAGAGAACTGTTTTGTCGCATACAACATGCACTGGCTGCCTCACAGCTATGCGCTTCCGTCTCCCGGAAAAGACCGGAAATGGTGCCTGGCCGGTGATACGGAGAGAGGGATACTGGATGTCCCCGGGGAGCTGGAAGATCAGAAGAATATCGAACTTCCGTTCCGGAGTGTTGCAGTGCTTGTGAGCGTAAAGTGTGAGCAGAGAGAAGAAAAGAAAAAAAACCGTCCGCGGAGCAGGAAGACGACAGAGAAAAATAAGGATGGTCAGGGTAAAGCATGAAGGCTCTGCAGCATTTTACTACCATAACAAAGCATAAGATCCTGGTCATGAAAGAATGTTTCCGGGTAGGACTGTACCGGCAGGGCCTGCTCCATGATCTGTCAAAATACAGCCCGACGGAATTTCTGGTGGGCTGTAAATATTACCAGGGAACGCGCAGCCCCAATAACGCGGAGCGTGAGGAAAGAGGGTATTCCTCTGCCTGGCTCCATCATAAGGGGAGAAATAAGCATCACTATGAATACTGGATCGATTACGGTGCGGAAGGCGAGCGGATGCTCACCGGCATGAAGATGCCGGTCCGCTATGTCGTGGAGATGTTCCTGGACCGCATCGCAGCCAGCAAAGTCTATAAAGGAGATGCCTACCGTGACAGTGATCCGCTGGAGTATTATCTGGGCGGAAAGGCCGGCGATATGATGCATCCGGAGACAAGAGCGCTTCTGGAGAAGCTGCTTTATATGCTGGCTGAACGCGGGGAAGAACAGACTTACTGTTATGTAAGGGAAAAGGTATTAAAGCGCAGGCGGCGTCATTCGGGATATGTAAGCCGGCAGTCCTGAATATCTGTCAGCACGTTATCCAGATATCTTTTTGCAAGCCAGCGCGCCATGGGCAGATTCATATCCAGCCAGTTGCCGCAGTCTTTCGGTGAAGCGCCCGGGATCTCCCCGTCGTAGGATGCGATGAAGGAGAACATTTCAGTCATCAGGGGCACAATGTCCTTTGACTCGTAATCGCCTGCCAGAAGGAGATAGAATCCGGTGCGGCATCCCATGGGGCCGAAGTAGATCACCCGGTCCCTGAATGTCTCGTGATTTCTCAGGAACGTAGCACCAAGATGCTCGATGGTATGTACTTCTGCGGTGTTCATGACCGGCTCGTCATTCGGACTGGTCATGCGGATATCGAATGTGGTGATCACCGCTCCGCCGGCATGGTCTTTTCTGGATACATAGATGCCCGGTAGAAGGCGGATATGGTCAACTGTGAAACTTGCGATTTTTTCCATAAGTATTGGGTTCCTTTCCCGGCGCCGGTATGATTCGGCGCTGTTTTCAGTTATTATCGTTAGATATTATAGTCTGTTGCATGTTAAAAGGCAAGGGAGTATACTGAGATGCAGGAGAAAGCAGAAAGGAGTACGGGACAAATGATGATGTATATCGTCCGCCACGGGGAGACAGAATGGAATCGTCTCCGCCGCGTGCAGGGGCATACGGATATTGAACTGAATGATTACGGGAGAAGGCTGGCGCGCGAGACAGCTGCCGGCATGGAAGATGTGCATCTGGATCTGTGTTTTACGAGTCCGCTGAAACGGGCGAAGGAGACAGCGCTGCTTGTCCTGGGAGACAGGACGATCCCGGTATATGACGAACCAAGGATACAGGAGATCGGTTTCGGAAGCTATGAGGGCGTGCAGATCGGCGGGGAAGATGAAAAAAGCCGTTTGTTCGCACGTTTCTTTTCCGATACTGGGCATTATGCCGCCCCGGAAGACGGGGAGACGGTGCAGATGCTTTATGAACGGACGGGAGATTTCCTGAGGGAAATGATCTCGCGGGAGGACCTGGCGGATAAAAATATCCTGGTATCCACGCATGGCGCAGCGATGACCGCTCTTCTCAACAGGATCAAAGGAAATCTCTCTGTGGCGCATTTCTGGAAAGATGAGGTCCCGCCGAATTGTTCGGTCACGATCGTGCGTATTGAAAACGGAAAAACGGAAATCCTGAAAGAAGGCGTGATCTTTTATAAAGAACAGGTGAAAAAGTGGAAGAGCGTATGATACAATAAGAACAGGACGAATACAGAAAAGGCGGGTGACATTATGAAACTGACATTTGTAGGAGCAGCCCATGAAGTGACGGGCAGCTGTCATTTCCTCCAGGCGGCGGGAAAGAATATCCTGATCGACTGCGGGATGGAGCAGGGTCCGGATCTCTATGAGAATCCGGGACTGCCGGTTGCAGCCACGGAAGTGGATTACGTATTTCTGACCCATGCCCACATCGATCATTCCGGCATGCTCCCCAGGCTTGCAAAAGAAGGATTCAAAGGACAGATCTTTACCACATTTGCCACCGCGGATCTGTGCAATATCATGCTCCGCGACAGCGCGCACATCCAGGAGTTTGAGGCGGAATGGCGGAATCGAAAGGGGAAGAGAGCAGGGAAGCCGGAATATGAGCCGGTCTACACGATGCAGGATGCGCTGGATGCGATCAGTCTGCTGGTGCCCTGCCAGTATGGTGCGCGTATCGGTATCTGTGACGGCATTGATATCCGTTTTACCGATGTGGGGCATCTGCTTGGTTCAGCCAGTATCGAAGTGTGGGCGTCCGAGGGAGATGTGACGAAAAAACTGGTTTTTTCCGGAGATGTGGGAAATATCGATCAGCCGATCATCAAGGATCCGAGCTATACGGATACAGCGGATTATGTGGTTGTGGAGTCCACATACGGCGACCGCATACACACTGCGGAGAAGCCGGACTATATCGGTGAATTTACAAGGATCATCAAGGAGACATTTGACCGGGGCGGCAATGTGGTCATCCCGTCCTTTGCCGTGGGCAGGACCCAGGAGATGCTCTATTTCATCCGGGAGATCAAGGAAAATGATCTTCTGCCGGAATACCGGGATTTCGATGTGTATCTGGACAGTCCGCTGGCGATCGAGGCAACCAAAGTGTTTACGATGAATATGCGGGACTGTTTTGACAGCGAAGCGCTGGAACTTGTGGATTCGGGCATCAATCCGCTGGTATTTCCCGGACTTCATACTTCGACCACGAGCGATGAATCGAAGATGATCAATTTTATCGAGAAGCCGAAAGTGATCATTTCTGCTTCCGGAATGTGCGATGCGGGACGGATACGCCATCATCTCAAGCATAATCTGTGGCGTCCGGAATGTACGGTCCTGTTTGTCGGCTACCAGGCTGTGGGTACACTTGGCCGCCGGCTGCTGGAGGGCGAGAGGAACATTAAGCTCTTCGGGGAGGACATTGAGGTACATGCCAGGATCGAAAGTCTGCACGGTGTCAGCGGACATGCGGACATGAACGGACTCCTGAAATGGATCGGCGCGTTCAGGACGCCGCCTGAGCGGGTGTTTGTCGTCCATGGCGAGGATGCGGTGACTGACCGGTTTGCAGAGACGGTCGCGGAGAAGTTCGGGTATGCTGCCATGGCGCCTTATCCGTGCTGCGAAGTGGATCTGCTGGCAAATGAAGTTATCAGTGAGGGTGTGCGTATACCGGTTAAGGCAAAGAAACCGGCTCAGAAGAGAGCAGATACGGCATTTGAACGTCTGCTTGCGGCGGGCCGCCGTCTGATGGATGTGATCAGCCGCAACGAAGGGCTGTCCAATAAGGATAAGGCCAAATTCGAGACACAGATAAACAATCTTGCAGATAAGTGGGATGATGTCAAGGAGTAAAAGTTTATAAAATTTCCGCGTGAGCGGAATATCACGCCGGCATGGTGAGAATGATTCTAAGTAGAAAGTGCTTAGGAGGATGCTTGCTATGTCGGTAAACAAAGTTGAAATCTGCGGAGTGAATACGTCAAAACTCCCGCTCTTAAAAGAAGAAGAGAAGGAGGCGCTTCTGGAACGCATCCAGGAGGGGGATGAAGCAGCGAGGGAGACATATATCAAAGGGAATCTGAGGCTGGTGTTGAGTGTGATCAGGCGTTTTGAAGGCAGCAGTGAAAATGCAGATGACCTTTTCCAGATCGGCTGTGTGGGGCTGATGAAGGCGGTGGATCATTTTGACCCGTCGAGAATGGTGAAGTTTTCTACTTATGCAGTCCCTATGATCATAGGGGAGATCCGCAGATATCTTCGGGATAACAGTTCCATACGGGTGAGCCGGTCGCTCAGGGATACGGCGTATAAAGCGATTTATGCCAGAGAGGGGTATATCCGGCGGTATATGAAGGAACCGACCGTGCAGGAGATCGCCGATGAGATCGGCATTTCCAAAGAGGACGTGGTATTCGCCATGGATGCCATTCAAAGTCCCATGAGCCTGCAGGAACCGGTATACAGTGACGGCGGTGATACGCTGTACGTGATGGATCAGGTAAGTGATAAGAAGAACAGGGAAGACAACTGGGTGGAAGAACTGTCCCTTGAGGCAGCGATGGAACGTCTGAATGAACGGGAACGCAGGATCATCCGTCTCCGCTTTTTTGAAGGAAAGACTCAGATGGAAGTGGCGGAGCAGATCTGCATTTCCCAGGCTCAGGTGAGCAGGCTGGAGAAAAACGCACTGCGTACCATGAGGAGATATCTGCTTGGCGAGTAGCCGGGAGAGACGATACAGGAGAGAAAGGGAAAAGGAATGTATAAAGCGTGTATTTTTGATCTGGACGGGACACTGACAGATACACTGGATTCACTGGAATATTCTGTAAATGAGACGATGAAGGAAATCGGACTCGCTCCGATCACAAGGGCGCAGTGCCGGCAATATGTTGGAAACGGTGCGAAAGTTCTGATCGAAAAGGCGCTGCGTGCATCCGGGGATGAAGAACTCAGCCGTTTTGATGAGGCATCTGCCGCTTATGGCCGCATCTTCGATGCCAACTGCACCTACAGAGTGAAGCCTTATCCGGGCATCAGGGATCTGCTGGATGGCCTGAAATCTGCAGGGATGAAGCTGGGAGTTCTGTCAAACAAGCCGGACCGTCAGGCGGTCCATGTAGTGGCGGATATTTTCGGAACAGCGGTGTTTGACAGCGTTCACGGGCAGCGGGAAGGGATTCCGAGAAAGCCGGATCCGGCACCTCTCCTTGCACTGGCGGAAGAACTTGGGGTGACGCCGTCGGAAGTCCTTTATATCGGAGATTCGGAAGTGGATATCGTGACGGGAAAGGCGGCGCATATGGATACGGTGGCTGTGTCCTGGGGATTCCGGAGCCGAAACGAACTTGAAGCGGCAGGAGCGGAGAGGATCGTGGATACAGCGGATGAGATTCTGAGGATCGCAGAGAAACAGGAGGGATGAAGGATGAGTATTTACAGTGAAGAATGCCTGAAGAGCTTTCTGAGAAACCAGAAGCAGCTTTTTGACGAGCCGGTGGCAGAGACAATGGAAGAGGCGGAAGCATTTTTGGAAGACTGCATGGCAGTGGTCGTGGATTCGATCAGCGAAGTAAGGGCATACTTTGAAGAGGAGGGCGTGGATGTGGACGGCCTGGGTCCGGACGATCTGGAGGAGGCTTCGGAAGTATTTGCGCTTCCGGACGGGAAATATCTGATCGTTGAGGGATAGAAAAAGCCGCAGGTCATCTGACCTCGGCTTTTTCTACGGCCTCACGGACGGCATCCAGGATGATGCGGGAAGTATAATGCGTATCCTCCGGCAGGGATATATCGTCCAATGACTGAGAATCGTAGATCTGTTCGGCAATCTCTTCAATGGCGGGCTGGATCAGGGGAAACATTGTGGTCACGGTTTCATCGAGATTGGAAAAGCGGACGGAATTGATCCGGTTCTGATCTACAGCTACTTCTACTTCAAGCCTGGTATTGTTGAGCGCGAGCGTGGAAGTGTATATTCCCGGTGTATAAATTTCCTTTGTTCCGGACTGGTTCTGATCTGCGTCTGGACGGAACATAATGACAAGGAGAATGATCAGGACGATCCCGAGCGCCGCAAACACGGCGGTATATATGATCTCTTTCATGTGCAGGACGATGATTTTGGTTCTGGAACTCATAGAGTGACCTCCCTGGACTGGCTGCCGGTTATTCGGCGGTCGGCTTTTTTATTAAGTGTATGAATGAAAAAAGAGAAATATTCACGGTTTTGATGATGACAAAGCGCCCCGGATACGGTAAAATAATCAGCGGCCGCGCAGACGGCAGGAAGGAAGAAATCATATGTTTATAATCGCAGGACTGGGCAATCCGGACCGGCAGTATGAAGGGACCAGACATAACGCCGGATTCGATGTAATAGACCGGATAGCAGATAAATACAATATAGCAGTGGATGCACGGAAGCACCGTGCGCTGATCGGAAAAGGAATCATAGAAGGACAGAAAGTGATCCTGGCAAAACCTCAGACTTATATGAATTTAAGCGGAGAGAGCATCCGGAGCCTGACGGATTATTTTAAGATCGATACGGAACATGAACTTCTGGTTATTTATGATGACATTAATCTGGAGCCGGGGCAGCTGCGCATCCGGGAGAAAGGCAGCGCCGGCGGGCACAACGGCATTAAGAATATCATTGCCTGCCTGGGCACCCAGATATTCCCGCGGATACGGGTCGGCGTGGGTGCGAAGCCGTCGAAATACGACCTTGCCGATTATGTCCTCGGGCATTTTTCCAAAGCAGAAAAGGAACTGATGGATGACGGGTATGACAATGCCGTGGATGCAGTGGGACTGATCGTGGCCGGACGCACCGGTGACGCTATGAGTATGTATAATCGGAAGAAGAAAGAAGAGTAATCGGAAGGGGACGGACTATGAAGGCTTTACTGGCTCCGCTTGAGGAACTTGCGGATTATCTGGAGATACGGAGGGAGAGGGATAAAGGCAGCGGACTGATCCGGATCACCGGCTGCGTGAATTCCCAGAAAACCCATCTGATGTATGCACTAGGCGATGGCTGTGAATACAGGGTCATCGTTTTTTCCAGTGAGGAAAAGGCCAGAAAAGCTTATGAGGAGTGCCGTCTGTTTTCAGACCGGGTATATCTCTATCCTGCCAGGGATCTGCTGTTTTATTATGCGGATATCAAGGGAAATCTGTTGACGGACCGCCGGATGGAAGTGCTGCGTGCCCTGATTGAAAAAGAAGACGGCGAATCCGTTACCGTGATCACGACAATGGACGCGTTCCTGGACGGACTGGCTGCTCCGGAGGAAATCGCGGGGCAGAAGATTACGCTGGCTGGCGGTGATGTGGTCGATCTGCCTGAACTGGAGATAAGACTGGCGGAAATGAGATATGAACGGGTTGTTCAGATCGAAGGCCCCGGACAGTTTGCCGTCCGGGGCGGCATTATCGATGTCTTTCCGCTGACCGGGGATCTTCCGGTGCGGATCGAACTGTGGGGGGATGAGATCGATTCTATACGGAGTTTTGACGTGGAGAGCCAGAGGTCGGTGGAGAATCTGGAGGATGTTACAATCTATCCGGCGTCTGAAAACTGGAAAGAAGGACTCAGGACCGTTTCATTTCTGGAGTATTTTCCCAGGGAACAGACGGGACTTTTCCTGGATGAACCCCAGCGTCTGCAGGAAATGTCGGAGGAGACGGAACAGGAATATTTCCGGAGCAGGGAAAACCGGGGGCAGGAAAGTGAAGGCAAAACCGGTGTTTCAGAGCAGGTCCGTCTGATTATTTATCAGACAAAAGACATGATCGGGAAAATGAATACGTACCGGGGAATTGCCGCCACAACGCTGGAATCCAGGTGTGGACTGTTTAAGATACGGAAGACATACAGCATCCAGGCGAAAGGTGTCAATCCGTACAACAGCAGCTTTGAACTGCTCACCCGTGACCTGAAGCAGCTGAAAAGAAGCGGATACCGGGTGATCCTGCTGTCCGGATCCCGCACCAGAGCGAAGCGGCTGGCGGAAGACTTAAGAGATTACGACCTGAGCAGTTTTTACAGCGATGATATGGAACGGACCGTGAAACCGGGAGAGATCATGGTAAGCTGCGGCTATGCTGCAGAAGGATACGAATATCCGATGCTGAAATTCATGGTTATTTCCGAGACGGATATCTTCGGCCGCAGGAAAAAGAAAAAACGCCGCCGCAGATACGAGGGGCAGAAGATCCGTGATTTTGCAGAACTCAAACCCGGTGATTACGTGGTCCATGAGAATCACGGCATCGGTATTTATCAGGGGATCGAGAAGATCGAAGTGGATAAGACCACCCGTGATTATATGAAAATATCCTATGCCGACAATGGCGTGCTTTATATTCCTGTCGCACAGATGGATCTCATCCAGAAATATGCAGGGGCAGATGCCAGAAAGCCGAAACTTAACAAACTGGGAACGGTTCAGTGGGGCAGGACAAAGAGCCAGGTGAAAAAAGCCGTCCGGGAAGTGGCGGAAGATCTGGTGAAGCTGTACGCCGCCCGGCAGCATGCCGATGGCTTCGTATATGGCCCGGACACGGTCTGGCAGAAGGAGTTTGAGGAAATGTTTCCGTTTGAGGAGACAGAAGATCAGATCCAGGCCATCGAAGATACCAAGCATGATATGGAAAGTACGAAGATCATGGACCGGCTGATCTGCGGGGATGTTGGGTACGGCAAGACCGAGATCGCCATCCGTGCAGCTTTTAAGGCCGTGCAGGAAGGCAAACAGGTTGTATATCTGGTGCCGACGACCATCCTTGCCCAGCAGCATTACAATACATTCGTCCAGCGGCTCAAGGATTTCCCGGTGCGCATTGACCTGCTGTGCCGTTTCCGTTCTTCTTATCAGCAGAAGAAAACAGTGGAGGATCTGAAAAAGGGACTGGTGGATATTGTGATCGGGACGCATCGCGTCCTGTCAGATGATGTCGGATTCAAAGACCTTGGGCTGCTGATCATAGATGAGGAGCAGCGTTTCGGCGTCACGCATAAGGAGAAGATCAAGAAGCTCCGGGAAAATGTGGATGTGCTTACACTGACGGCAACACCGATCCCGCGTACGCTGCATATGAGTCTGATCGGTATCAGGGATATGAGTGTGCTGGAAGAGGCGCCCCAGGACCGGATGCCGATCCAGACATATGTGATAGAATACAATGATGAGGTGGTCAGAGAGGCCATTGAACGGGAACTTGCCAGAGGCGGACAGGTTTATTATGTTTATAACCGGGTCAGTGATATCGCGGATGTGGCAGGACGGATCAGCAGGCTTCTCCCGGAGGCAAATGTGTCTTATGCGCACGGGCAGATGCGGGAGAGGCAGCTTGAAGACATCATGTATGATTTTATCAATGGTGATATCGATGTTCTTGTTTCAACAACAATCATTGAGACGGGACTTGACATTCCCAATGCCAATACCATGATCATCCAGGATGCGGACCGTTTCGG
This sequence comes from Candidatus Mediterraneibacter excrementavium, assembly GCA_019120275.1. Taxonomy (GTDB): domain Bacteria; phylum Bacillota; class Clostridia; order Lachnospirales; family Lachnospiraceae; genus Mediterraneibacter; species Mediterraneibacter excrementavium. The sequence goes on from DWVL01000085.1 coordinate 83,093, forward strand.
CCTGTCCCAGCTTTATCAGCTCCGGGGCCGCGTGGGGAGGTCCAACCGGATGGCGTATGCGTTCCTTCTGTACCGAAGAGATAAGCTGTTAAAAGAGGTTGCGGAGAAGCGTCTGTCTGCGATCCGTGAATTTACGGATCTCGGATCCGGGATCAAGATCGCCATGCGGGATCTTGAAATCCGGGGTGCCGGCAATCTGCTGGGCGAAGCTCAAAGCGGGCATATGGAAGCCGTCGGGTATGATCTTTACTGCAAAATGCTGAATGAGGCGGTTCTTCAACTGAAAGGCGGCGAGGAAGCGGAAATCTTTCAGACAACCATTGATATTAATACGGATGCCTATATTTCGGATGCATATATCCGCAATGAGAACCAGAAACTGGATATCTATAAGCGGATCGCAGCGATCGAGAATGAAGAGGACATGGATGACATGACAGAAGAACTGATCGACCGTTTTGGCGACATCCCTAAAAATGTACAGCAGCTTCTTCATATCGCGGCACTGAAAAATCTCGCGCATGCCGCGTATGTTACATCGGTGGAGCAGAAAGGGGACTCGATCCGTTTTGTGATGTACGAAAAAGCGAAGATCGATCCGGCAGGGATTCCGTCTATGCTTGCTCCGTACGGGCGGGATCTTGTATTCCGTACGGAAGATCCGCCGTTTTTCCTGTACCGGAGAGCAGGCAGGAGCGGAAAGGGTGCGCAGGAAAATATACTGGATACGGTAAAACGTATTCTGGAGGATATCAGGGGACTTGCCCTGACATGACGGATTGCGTGATTTATTTGTGTTTGAGGCTTGTTACTTATGAAAAAAAACGTTATAATGTATCAGTATAGCGTTAGAAAGAGGAGGCTGTTATGTTACATTTAGGAAAAAGAGCGGCAGTCCTGACAGCGGCGGGAGTGCTCTCCGCAGGAGCTCTGGCGGGCTGCAGCGGATCTATCAATACAGACGCAGTTGTGGCGACAATAGGAGATGAAGAGGTCACTCTGGGAGTTGCCAATTTCTACGCCCGTATGACACAGGGCCAGTATGAGACGTATTATGCCGGGATGATGGGAATGACCGGCGAGGATATGTGGGCTCAGGAAGTTGAGGAAGGTAAGAATTACGAGCAGGCCGTAAAGGAAAGTATTATGACGGATCTCGAAAATATGTATATTATTTCTCAGCATGCAGCGGATTATGAGGTGTCTCTGACGGAAGATGAGCAGGATGCGATCCTTGATGCGGCAAAGCAGTTCGATGAACTGAATACGGACGAGACGAAAGAAGCTGTATCCGGCTATCGCAAGGATATTGAGAAATATCTGGAACTGGTAACGATCCGTACGAAGATGGAAAGTAAAATGAAAGAAGGAGTCGACCAGGAAGTTTCTGACGAGGAAGCTGCACAGAAGGCAATGCGGTATGTGTATTTCTCTTTCACTTCTACAGATGACGAAGGCAATGCAGTCGACATGACAGATGATGAGAAAGAAGCGCTCAGAGCAGATGCGAAGAATCTGGCAGACCGTGTGTCGGCAGGCGAGGATATGGCTGCTGTTGCAGAAGAGATGGGACAGGAATCAACGGATGCGACTTTTGATGAGGAGGACACGGCTCCGAATGAAGAACTGATAGCGGCAGTGAATGCCTTTACGACAGAGGGAGAGTGCACAGAACCGATCGAAAGCGAGGGCGGCATTTATGTTGCGCAGCTGACAAGTCTTCTGGATCGTGAAGCCACGGATCAGGAGAAGAGCAATATCATAGCGGACCGCCAGCAGGAACAGTACGATTCTCTGCTTGAAGAGTGGCGCAATGCGACAACGATCGAAGTGGATGAAAAAGTGTGGGACAAGGTTGATTTTAATGAAGTAGGCGTAACAATTGTTACACCTGAGGAGGAAACCGGTGATTCCGGCAGTACATCTGAAGACAGCGGGACAGCTGCAGAAGATACAGCGGAATAAAGAGCAGACAGCAGTTGGTAAGAGTATAATAAAGGAGCAATGCAAATCCTGCATTGCTCCTTTTTTGACGGCGGCATGTAATTTAAATATATTCACATTTCTCAAAATAGTGCATCAGGATGTCCGCACAGTTCTCTACGCCGAGTTCGGATGTGTCAAGGATCATATGATAATCGTTGACATCACCCCATGTCCTGCCGGTGTGTTCATAATAATATGCTGCACGCTCCTCATCGTTTGTCTCGACTTTTTCCTTTGCCTCGTCATAGCTTAAACTGTACTTGTCCATGATCCGGCGGATGCGGTCTTCTTTGTCAGCGCATACAAAAATATTCAGGACGTTCATCCGGTCTCTCAGGATATCCGAAGCGCACCGCCCGAGGATGATGCAGGGCTGTTCGGCCAGACGCCGGATGGCTTCCGCCTCGCTCTCATACATGTGATCGTGGATCTTTTCCTCTATGTACGCCTTGTCATATACGGGGATGTTAAGCCGTTCGGAAAGTTCTTTCGCAATAATACTTGCCCCGGTTCCGAAACGGCGGCTCATGGTAATTACTAATTTCATTAAGAACTCCTCCTTTGTAGACTGAATTCAGGATAAAATCTATTATAACACTTCTTCGGCGATTTGTCTGCCCAGAGATTCCAGTTCTTCCATCTGGGCGTCTTTGAGGGAAGACTTGATGGTTACATTTGTGACCATCAGCGTCATATCCTTCATCTCGCTGATTTTGTTGCTGATGAGCTTTGTGCTCTGGGGCGCCCAGCTTCCGTTGCCGAGAACGGCGATGGTGCGGTTTTTAAGCGCCAGCGCTTTCATATCCTCCAGGAAGTTGTCCATCAGCGGATAGATGCCGTTGTTGTAGGTCGGCGCTGCCAGTACGATGTGGCTGTATTTAAAGCTGTCCGCAATCAGCTCGGACACGTGGGTTTTGGAAATGTTGTGCATGCAGATGTTTTTCACGCCTGCCTCCGCCAGTTTCGCCGCCAGCACATCCGCCATGTTTTCCGTATTTCCGTACATGGAGGCATAGGCGATCATAACGCCCTTTTCTTCCGGCTCATACCGGCTCCATTTGTCATATTTCCCGATGATGTAGTCGAGATCCGTGCGCCAGACGGGTCCGTGGAGCGGGCAGAGCATCTGAATGTCAAGCCCTGCGGCCTTTTTCAGTACGGCCTGTACCTGCATGCCGTATTTGCCGACAATATTTGTATAGTAGCGGCGCGCCTCATCAAGCCAGTCCCGGTCAAAGTCGATCTCGTCATTGAAAATATTGCCGTTCAGGGCTTTGAATGTTCCGAAGGCGTCCGCGCAGAAAAGGATCTTATCCGCCTCGTCGTAGGTCATCATGACTTCCGGCCAGTGGACCATGGGCGCCATCACAAAATGCAGGGTGTGTTTTCCGGTGCAGAACGTGTCGCCTTCTTTTACAACGACTTTTTTCTCTTCCAGGTCAAAACCGAAGAACTGGTCGATCATGGGGAAGGTCTTTGCGTTGCCGATGATCTGCATTTCCGGGTAGCGCAGCGCCAGTTCGTCGATCATGGCGCAGTGGTCCGGCTCCATATGGTTGACGATCAGGTAGTCAAGAGATCTGCCGTTCAGGACAGCCTGAACATTTTCCAGGAACTGACGTCCCACAGAGTAGTCTGCGGAATCAAAAAGAACCGTTTTCTCGTCCATCAGAAGATAAGAGTTGTAGGATACCCCGTCCGAGAGCGGGAAAATATTTTCGAACAGTTCGATCCGGCGGTCGCTTGCGCCCACCCAGTACAGATCTTCCGTGATTTTTCTGTAGCAGTGCATGTAAAATCCTCCTTATATAAGACATTAATGAATAAACATTTACCAACGACTCTATTCTACCATAAAAGATAAAATTCGCAATATGCGTATTTGTTTTCGTACAGAAATAAAATCAGCGCTTGCAAAATACCCCGGAGTGGTATATAATCTGATTGTGAACAATATACCCCACAGGGGTTTTGAGATAAGGAGCAGAACCATGGAAGAAAAAATCTTTAAAGAAAATACAGCGGATGCAGAGGGAAAAGTCTGTCCTCACTGTCTGCACAGCACAAAAGAGCGGTCGGAAAAGGAGAAGCGCAGCATGATCAACCGGCTGAGCCGGATCGAGGGGCAGGTGCGCGGGATCCGGAAAATGGTGGAAAACAATGCCTACTGTCCGGAGATCCTGATCCAGGTGTCCGCCGTCAACGCGGCGCTCAACAGCTTTAATAAGGTGCTGCTGGCCGAACACATCCGTTCCTGTGTGGCGGAGGACATCCGGGAGGGGAAGGAAGAGACCATAGACGAACTTGTCCTTGTCCTTCAGAAACTGATGAAATAGGAGGGATCAAGATGGAACAATATAATGTAACGGGCATGAGCTGCGCGGCCTGCAGCGCCCGGGTAGAGAAAGCCGTGTCGCACGTCCCCGGCGTCACATCCTGTTCGGTCAGCCTGCTGACCAACTCCATGGGCGTCGAGGGAACCGCCTCCCCGGCGGAGGTCATCGCGGCGGTGGAAGAAGCCGGATATGGCGCATCGGAAAAAGGGGCCGCACACGAGGCGGGGAAAACCGGCGGGATGTCCATTGCCGAAGCGGAGGATTCGCTGAAGGACCGGGAAACGCCGAAAATGAAACGCCGGTTGATCGCGTCTCTGTGTTTCCTCATTCCCCTTATGTATTTTTCAATGGGCCATATGATGTGGAACTGGCCGGTCCCTTCATTCCTGGAAGGAAACCATGTGGCCATGGGGCTGATCCAGCTTCTTCTGACGACCACTGTCATGGTGATCAACCAGAAGTTCTTCATCAGCGGGTTTAAAGGGCTGATTCACCGGGCGCCGAACATGGATACCCTGGTGGCGCTGGGGGCCGGGGCGTCCTATGGTTACAGCCTGTACGCCCTGTTTGCCATGACGGACGCCCAGATGCGGGGCGATATGGCGGGCGTGATGTCTTATATGCATGAGTTTTATTTTGAGTCGGCGGCCATGATCCTGACTCTGATCACGGTGGGCAAGATGCTGGAGGCCCGCTCCAAAGGCCGGACCACGGACGCTCTGAAAAGTCTGATGAAACTGGCGCCGAAGACAGCTACGGTGGTGAGGAACGGCATCGAGGAGACGATCTCCATCGATCAGGTTCGCAAAGGCGATGTGTTTGTCGTACGGCCCGGTGAAAATATACCGGTGGACGGCATTGTGCTGGAAGGGATTAGCGCGGTCAATGAATCGGCGCTGACCGGCGAGAGCATCCCGGTGGATAAAAACGCCGGGGATGGGGTGTCGGCCGCGACGCTCAATCAGTCCGGGTTCCTGAAATGTGAGGCCACCCGGGTGGGCGAGGACACGACGCTGTCCCAGATCATCCAGATGGTGAGTGATGCCGCGGCCACAAAAGCACCCATCGCCAAGGTGGCGGACCGGGTATCCGGCGTATTCGTCCCGGCGGTGATCGGGATCGCCCTTGTGACCATTGCGGTATGGCTGATCGCAGGCCAGACGGTGGGATTTGCGCTGGCCAGAGGGATTTCCGTGCTGGTGATCAGCTGTCCCTGCGCCCTGGGTCTTGCGACTCCGGTGGCCATCATGGTAGGCAACGGGATGGGCGCAAAGAACGGCATTATGTTCAAGACTGCAGTTTCCCTGGAGGAGACAGGGAAGACGGAGATCGTTGCCCTGGATAAAACCGGGACCATCACCAGCGGGGAACCCCGGGTGACGGATATGATCCCGGCGGATGGCGTGACCGGGGAAGAACTGCTGTCCACGGCCTGCGCGCTGGAGCAGAAGAGCGAACATCCGCTGGCCCGGGCCATTATTGCCAAAGCCGGAGAGACAGGAACAGAAGCGGTTCCCGGGGTGGAAGATTTCCAGGCCCTTCCGGGCAACGGGCTTGCCGGTACCATAAACGGCGAGCCTGTCTGCGGCGGCAATCTTACGTTTATCAGCGGCAGGGCGGATGTCCCCGATGAGGTCCGCAGGCGGGCGGAAACACTGGCCGAAGAGGGAAAGACGCCGCTTTTCTTCAGCCGGAACGGAAAGCTTGCCGGGATCATTGCCGTGGCGGATGTGATCAAGGAAGACAGCCCGCAGGCGGTAAAAGAACTGCAGAATATGGGCATCCGTGTGGTTATGCTCACCGGAGACAATGAGCGCACGGCAAAAGCCATCGGCGCCCAGGCCGGTGTGGACGAGGTGATCGCAGGCGTTCTTCCGGAAGGCAAGGAAAGCGTGATCCGGTCCCTGAAAAAGAAGGGGAAAGTCGCCATGGTGGGCGACGGCATTAATGACGCTCCGGCTCTTACACGGGCGGACATGGGCATCGCCATCGGCGCGGGCACGGATATCGCCATCGACGCGGCGGACGTGGTGCTGATGAAAAGCCGGTTGAGCGACGTGCCGGCCGCGATCCGCATGAGCCGGGCGACGCTCCGGAATATCCATGAGAACCTGTTCTGGGCGTTCTTCTATAACGTGATCGGCATTCCACTGGCAGCAGGGGTGTGGATCCCGGTGTTCGGGTGGCAGTTAAATCCGATGTTCGGCGCGGCGGCGATGAGCCTTTCAAGTTTTTGTGTCGTAAGTAATGCGCTCAGGCTCAACTGGTTCAAAATGTATGATGCCGGAAGAGATAAGAAAATAAAAGTAAAAAAGAAAAAGGAGGAAACAACAATGACAAAAACAATGAAGATCGAGGGAATGATGTGCGGGCACTGTGAGGCCAGAGTAAAGAAAGTGCTGGAGGCGCTTCCGGAAGTGGAGACGGCGGAAGTGAGCCACGAGGACGGAACGGCAATCGTTACACTGAACGCGGAGATCAGCGATGAGGTGCTGAAGAAAACCGTAGAAGATCAGGATTACAAAGTGCTGGGGATCGAATAGGCTCCCCGGCCTTTTTATTGTAGCGCAAGGCCCTGTTTTCATTGTGTCCCGATCCACTGAGGGTTTTGTGGTTGCAGGCAGAAATAAATCGTGGTATAGTTTATTCACATCAAAATTTTCAGCAGCACATTTCAAATCTAAGAATCATGCTGCGACTGCTTTCCGGACCAGTTCAGAAAGCAGATCTTATTATCATGGCTGTTTCAGCCGGTAATTTCAGTTTTGATTAAATCAATTCAAAGGAGGAAGCGCCTATGGGCAAAGCAGACGCTGCTGTCAGAAACTGGCTCAGCGACAAAAGAAGATTCGCAGACCTGTTTAACGGGGTGATATTTTCCGGCAGGGAAGTCGTGACTGCGGATGAACTGGAAGAACAGAAGGGAGAGGCGTCCGTTCTGGTACCAGACAAAGCCGGCGGAACAAGACCGGTCCAGAAATACAGGGATATTGTAATGAGATGGAACGGGAAGATGGATCTGATGTTGCTCGCAGTGGAATCGCAGGATAAGATCCATTACGCCATGCCGGTCAGAAATATGCTGTATGATGGACTGGAGTACGCAGAACAGGTGCGACTGCGTAATAAACAACGCAGAATAAAGTACCATTCATCAGAAGAATTTCTTTCGGGATTCGGCAAAAATGACAGACTTTATCCGGTGATCACGCTTGTATTTTATTATGATACGAAAGGCTGGGACGGGGCGAAAAGTCTGTATGACATGATGGGATTACGGGAAGATGATGAAAAACATTCTCTGCTGAGGCCGTATATACCAGATTACCATATTAATCTTGTAGATGCCGGAAATATGAGGAGTACCGAGTATTTTCATACAGATTTACACGAAGTAATGGGTATGTTAAAATACAGAGGAGATAAAGAGGGACTGCAGAAATATATAAAGGAAAACAGTTCTTATTTTTCAAATCTTGACAAAGACAGCTATTTTGCAGTCGGCTCATTCCTGAAATCAAAAAGACTGATGAAAAAGATTGATGCGGCCGGACAGGGAAAGGAGAGGCATCTTGATATGTGTAAAGCGATCGAAGATTTATATGAAGACGGAATAGAAAAAGGGATAGAAAAAGGAATAGAAAAAGGAATAGAAAAAGGTATTGTCCAGGGAAAGCGTGACACGGCCCTGAATCTCAAAAAGATGGGGATGGCAGCAGAGCAGATCGCACAGGCGGTCGGTGAGACAGCCGGGATTGTCAGGGAGTGGCTTTCTGAAGCAAATGCGGCAAAATAGACAGAAGGGGACTTTCCGAAAATATAGTTGACATTTTGGATAGAGTATAATACTATAGTAACGAACACGAACAACTGTTCGATTTGAGAAGGAGAATTATTATGGCAGGAAATGATGAGAAGAAAAAAGCTCTTGATGCAGCGATAGCCAAGCTGGAGAAAGATTTTGGTAAAGGAACTGTGATGAAACTTGGCGATCCCGGCGCGCGCGCGGCGGTTGAGACGGTGCCTACCGGATGCCTGAGCCTGGATCTGGCGCTCGGTCTCGGCGGCGTTCCGAAAGGACGTGTGATCGAGATTTACGGACCGGAGTCCAGCGGTAAAACCACGGTTGCCCTTCACATGATCTCGGAAGTCCAGAAGCGGGGCGGCATCGCGGGATTTATCGATGCGGAGCATGCGCTGGATCCGGTGTATGCGAAGAATATCGGCGTGGATATTGATGAACTTTACATATCCCAGCCGGACAGCGGAGACCAGGCGCTGGAGATCGCAGAGACGATGGTCCGCTCCGGGGCGGTTGATATTATCGTTATCGACTCAGTTGCCGCTCTCGTTCCGAAACAGGAGATCGAGGGCGACATGGGCGACAGTCATGTGGGTCTGCAGGCAAGACTGATGTCTCAGGCGCTTAGAAAGCTTACTCCTGTGATCAGCAAGTCCAACTGTATTGTGATCTTTATCAATCAGCTCCGTGAGAAGGTGGGCGTGATGTTCGGGAATCCGGAGACGACGACCGGCGGTCGTGCACTGAAGTTCTATGCCTCTGTCCGTATGGACGTACGAAGGATCGAGACGTTAAAGCAGAGCGGCGAGATGGTTGGAAACCGGACGCGTGTAAAAATCGTGAAGAACAAGATCGCACCTCCGTTTAAGGAAGCAGAGTTTGATATCATGTTCGGAAAAGGGATTTCCAAATCCGGAGACATTCTTGATCTTGCGACAGGCATCGATCTGGTAAAGAAGAGCGGTGCATGGTATGCATATGAGGGCGAAAAGATCGGGCAGGGGCGTGAGAATGCCAAGGTTTATCTGGAGACGCATCCGGAGCTGATGGAAGAACTGGATCAGAAAGTGCGCGCTCATTATCATCTGTCCGGAGCGGACGGAGCGTCTGCGGAGGGGATGCAGGAAGAGGACGGTAAAAAGGCGTGAAAGTTACCGGGATCGAACCATGTTCCAAAACAAAATATAAGATATCTTTAGATGGGAAATTTGCCTTTGTATTATACAAAGGCGAACTTTCCCGTTTTCATATCCGGGAAGGGGAAGAACTTTCAGAGGAGACACAGCAGAAGATCTATTCAGACGTGCTGCTGAAACGGGCAAAGCTTCGCGCCCTGCATCTTCTGAGTGATATGGACCGCACCGAAAATGCACTCCGCGAAAAACTACGTCTTGGACTTTATCCGCAGGAGATCATTGATGCAGCAGTGGAGTATGTAAGATCCTTCGGATATCTCAATGATGCACGGTATGCGGAAAATTTTGTCCGCAGCCGGCAGGGAATAAAAAGCCGCAGAGAAATCCGGGCGCAGCTTTTGCAGAAAGGTGTGCCTTCAGAATTGATCGAGGATGCCTTTGAAGCGTGTGGTGAGGAGGGCGGAGAGGCTGATGCAATAAGGCGTCTACTGGAGAAAAAACGATTTGATCCGGTGTGTGCGGATGAACGGGAAATACAGAGACTGTACGGCTATCTGGCACGAAAAGGATTCAGCTATGAGACAGTCCGTCAAGTGATACAAAATTATGAAGTCGATGCTTGACATTGTTGTGAAAACAGTATAAAATTTAACTGTTGTATTTAAGTATTATGTACAATGAAAATTAAATAAGGAGGTGCTCCTGCGCAATGACTATTGTCTATATTATCATTGCTTTGGCCCTCGCGTTGATAGTTGGGATCATCTCCCATTTTGCAACGGTTTCCAGTCTGAAGAAGAATGCCGAGAATAAGATCGGCAATGCGGAGACAAGAGCAAGGGAGATCATCGACGATGCTGTGAAAACTGCTGAGACAACGAAAAAAGAAGCTCTTCTGGAAGTGAAAGAGGAATCCATCAAGACGAAGAATGAACTTGAAAAGGAAACCAAAGAGAGGAGAGCAGAGCTGCAGCGCTATGAAAAGCGTGTGCTTGCCAAAGAGGAAGCAGTGGAAAAACGTTCGGATTCTCTTGAACACAGGGAGTCCAGGCTGTCGTCAAAGGAAGAACAACTCCGTCAGCGTGAAGCCAGGGCAGAGGAATTGAGTCAGAAGCGTGTGCAGGAACTGGAACGAATCTCAGGACTTACCTCCGAACAGGCAAAAGAATATCTGTTGAAAACTGTTGAAGAAGATGTAAAGCATGACACCGCGAAGATGGTCAGAGAACTGGAAGCGCAGGCGAAGGAAGAAGCAGACAAGAAAGCGAAAGAGTATGTTGTCAATGCGATCCAGAGATGTGCAGCCGACCATGTTGCGGAGACAACGATTTCTGTTGTCCAGCTCCCGAGCGATGAGATGAAAGGCCGTATCATTGGCCGCGAGGGGCGGAATATCCGTACTCTTGAAACTCTTACCGGGGTAGAGCTGATCATTGACGATACACCGGAAGCGGTTGTATTGTCAGGATTTGATCCGATCCGCCGTGAAGTCGCAAGGATTGCTCTTGAGAGGCTGATCGTTGATGGCCGTATCCATCCGGCAAGGATTGAAGAAATGGTGGAGAAGGCTCAGAAAGAAGTCGATGCCATGATCAGGGAAGAAGGAGAAGCTGCTGCACTGGAAGTCGGCGTGCCGGGTATCCATCCGGAACTGATCCGTCTCCTTGGACGTATGAAGTTCCGTACCAGCTACGGACAGAATGCCCTGAAGCATTCAATTGAAGTTGCTCAGCTGGCAGGGCTGCTGGCAGGTGAGATCGGCATTGACGTGAGAGTGGCGAAAAGAGCCGGACTTCTTCATGATATAGGTAAATCGATCGATCATGATGTTGAAGGATCACACATCCAGATCGGCGTGGATCTTTGCAGAAAATATAAGGAGTCTGCAGTTGTTATCAATGCGGTCGAGGCTCATCACGGCGATGTGGAGCCTCAGACACTTGTTGCCTGTGTTGTGCAGGCTGCAGATACGATCTCCGCGGCAAGGCCGGGGGCCAGACGTGAGACGATCGAAACATATACAAACAGATTGAAACAGTTAGAAGATATTACCAACCAGTTTAAAGGGGTGGATAAATCTTTTGCCATTCAGGCGGGTAGAGAGATTCGTGTTATGGTAGTTCCAGATCAGGTATCTGATGATGATATGGTGCTTCTGGCCAGAAATATTGCCAAGCAGATTGAATTCGAGCTTGAATATCCTGGGCAGATCAAGGTAAATGTCATCCGGGAATCCCGGGCGACAGATTACGCAAAATAACCTGGATCATAAAAGCAGATGAAAGACCAGCCCTTGTCGTAAGACGAGGGCTTTCTTTTATAAATAACCATAAGTATTTCAAAAAACAGGAGGGACATATGGATCAGCACATTAACCGTTTAAAGAGAGAACTGAAGTTCAGGGGCAAGATCCTGGATTTCTATCAGGATACAATGGAAATCACCGGCGACAGCGGTACGCACACGGTGATCTGGGATTTTATCAGACATAAAGGAGCGGCGGCTGTTGTACCGGTTACCGAGGATGGAAAGATCCTGATGGTCCGTCAGTACAGGAATGCCCTGGAGCGCTATACGCTTGAGATACCTGCAGGTGCGCTGGACGAAGAAAATGAACCCGGACGGAACTGTGCGTCCCGCGAACTGGAGGAGGAAACCGGTTACCGGAGCGAGGATCTGGAGTGGCTGATCACGCTCAGGACGACTGTGGCTTTCTGTAATGAGAAAATTGAGGTTTATGTAGCGAAAAATCTGATCCCTTCCAGACAGCATCTGGATGAGGATGAATTTATAGATCTCAAAGCGTATTCGCTGGATGAACTGAAAGAAAAGATTTTTTCCGGCGAGATCGAGGATGCCAAAACCGTAGCTTCGCTGATGGCATATGCGGTCAAATACGGCAAATAGCGAAAATGCATATGTGTCTGCTGCTCAGACATTTGCAACAGCATATATGGAGAACCCTGGCATATAATGAAATATCGGTGTGGTACAGCGTGAAAAGGAGGCAGTATGCGGTTATTTCATTCGGGAAAAAGGCATATGTTTGCTTTTTTCGTGCCAGGGTTTCTTCTGGGCATCATTTATGTAAATGTGGTTGCAAAAGAATATATGGCTGATATAGAGATATTCAGTGAATATTATCTGACGCATTTTTCTTCAGGCGGGATCGTTGTCCGGGAATATCTTCCGTATCTTCTGCGCGTGAGACTGATCCCGCTGCTTTTTCTGGCGGCTCTGGCATTTACAAAACTGCGGAAAGCGGCCGCCGTACTTTTTCTGGTATGGTCAGGCTTTACCGGCGGGATCATTCTTTCGTCGGCTGCGGACGAGCTTGGGATCATGGGCAGCTTCCTGTGTGCGGTCTCTGTGTTTCCGCATTTTTTCTTTTATGTACCGGCGTATCTGATCCTGTTGTGGTACTGCTGCAGTGCTCCAAGGACAGTGTGGAATCGCCAGAAGACAGTTTTCCTCGTTTTTGCGATGGCGGCAGGGATCATACTTGAACTTTATGTAAATCCTTCGATCGTGGGCGCATTCCTTTCGCTGACTTATTCTGCTTCCTGAGCAGGATGGCGGATGACAGGGCGGAGACGGCAAGCTGTCCGGCGAGCAGCGCCCACAGGTAACCCTGCATTCCAAAGCCGGGGATTGCAAGGAAGACTCCGGCAATCCGGATCAGGAGTCCCGTCATATTGATAAAAAATGTAGAGCCAGCCATCCCGTATCCGTTAAGTGCACTGAGAAGGGAATGATTGGTATAAAGGAAAGGGCAGATCCAGGCCAGTGTAATAATGAACCGGCCGGCATCTTCGCTGTGGAAGAGAAAGCGTCCGATGGATCTGCCGAAAATGAGGAAAAACAGACAGCATGACAGGCCGAGGAGAAAACAGCTGATAACGGCTTTGCGGAGAACTGACAGCGCAGAGTGCTGTTTCCCGGCGGTACTGGCTGCGCTGACTGCAGGGAGCAGGACGGTGCTGATGGATCCGGTCACTGCTGAGGGAAAAAGGATGCAGGGAAGAGCCATGCCTGTCAGAACACCATATGTACGGATCGCATCGGAAGATGTCATTCCATACCGGATGAGGCTGGCGGGGATGGAAGCAGCCTCAATACTCTGCAGAAGAGTGAGTGCTGTCCGATTCGCTGTAAGCGGCAGGGAGAAGGCAAGCAGTTCACGCAGCGGAGAAAAAATCCGCGCGCGAGAAGAGGCTTTGTATGTGCGGGAAAAGGTTTTCTTCTGCCGGCAGGAGAGCCGCTTAAACCTGTGCACAGAAAATGCTGCCGCGATCAGTTCCCCGGCGGCGGCTCCTGCAGCAGCCGGGAGAATGGAAGTGGGGATGCCGCGGGTCTGCATGATCAGCCAGATCATTATTACTGTCACGATGCGCACAGACTGCTCGACCAGCTGACTGACAGCAGGAAGCTTTGCGTTGCCGAGACCAAGGCTGCAGCCGTTAATGCAGCTGTGGACGGCGGCCCAGGGAAGCGCATAGGAGAGGATCAGGAGAAGATCCCGGCAGCGTTTGTCGCCGAGGAGTGATCCGGCTATAAATGAGGCGTGCCTCTGGATTATCAGTACTTCAAAAATGGAAATAGCAGCTGCAAGGCAGAGCGCGGTCTTCAGAACACGCTCTGCCTCTTCTTTATGTCCAAGTGCGGTTTTCTCTGCGGATATGCGGGATACAGCAGTCTGAAGTCCGGATGTGCTCAGGGAGAGGCACAGGGCATAGAAAGGAAAAGTGAGCTGGTAGAGTCCGACACTTTCCTCGCCAAAGGCGTGGCTTAAGAATATGCGGAAAAAGAAACCGAGAATACGGCTGATGATCCCGGCTGAGGTCAGTATGGCTGCACCACGGAAGAGGCTGTGTTCTGAAATCATGCGGAGTTTCTCCCAGACAGACTTTTTACAATATATGCCTCTCCCCGTCTTGACAGAACAGACGGCAGGTGGTATCCTACAGAAGTAATTCCCAGTAAAGAACTAGGAAATCAACAATTTATAGATCAATTTTAAGAAGGTGAAAATATGAAACTTTCTACAAAAGGACGATATGGTCTCCGGGCACTGATCGATCTGGCTCAGTACAGCGGACAGGCTCCGGTATCCATCACCAGTATCTCGGCGCGCCAGGATATTTCGGAACGCTATCTGGAACAGCTGATGGCTCTGCTCAGGAAAGCGGGGCTGATCCGGAGCGTCAGAGGGGCCGGAGGCGGTTATGTCCTGGCTAAAGATATGAAGGAAATATCCGTGGGAGACATCCTTCGTGCTCTGGAAGGAAATCTTGAGCCGGTGGAATGTCCGGGACTTGATCCGGAAGGCAGCTGTAAAGCGGCGGACAGTTGTGTATCGAAGTATGTCTGGAAGAGGATTAATGAAAGCATCAACCGGACGGTCGATGAGATCATGCTGGATCAGCTGGTAGAGGAAAGCCGGAAGAAAACAGGATCAATACAGAAAGAATAACAGGAGGCAGGATATGAAAAGACTGATTTATTTAGATAATGCGGCAACAACGAAGACATCACCGGAAGTCGTAACGTCAATGCTGCCCTATTTTACGGAGCATTACGGCAATCCGTCCAGTGTATACGGATTCGCGTCTGCGAATAAGGAAGTGATCACAAAGCAGCGGGAGATCATTGCCGGCGTGCTGGGGGCGAAGGCGAATGAGATCTACTTTACCGCAGGCGGCACGGAGTCGGACAACTGGGCGCTGACCGCCACAGCCGAGGCTTACGCGGGGAAAGGGAAGCACATCATTACCAGCAGGATCGAGCATCATGCCATCCTGCATACCTGTGCATATCTGGAGAAAAGGGGATATGAAGTGACCTATCTGGATGTGGATGAGAACGGACTGGTCGATCCGGCGGCTGTGGAAGCGGCGATCCGTCCGGATACGATCCTCATTTCCATCATGTTTGCAAATAATGAGATCGGGACCATTGAACCCATCGCTGAGATCGGAAAGATTGCCCGTGCGCACGGGGTCCTGTTCCACACTGATGCGGTGCAGGCATTCGCCCATGTGCCGATCAATGTGGATGAATGCAATATCGATATGCTCAGCGCCAGCGGGCACAAGCTTAACGGCCCGAAAGGGATCGGCTTCCTCTATATCCGGAAGGGTGTGAAGATCCGGTCCTTTATCCACGGCGGTGCGCAGGAACGGAAGCGGCGCGCGGGTACGGAAAATGTGCCGGGTATCGTGGGACTCGGGAAAGCGGTGGAACTGGCGGCAGCGTCTATGAAAGAGCGGATGGACCAGGAAACGGAGATCCGGGATTACCTGATCGGCCGGATCGAGAAGGAAATCCCGTACTGCCGGCTCAACGGCGACCGGACGAAGCGGCTTCCGAACAACGTCAACTTCAGCTTCCGGTTCATTGAAGGCGAATCCCTGCTGATCATGCTCGACATGAAGGGAATCTGCGCATCCAGCGGATCCGCCTGCACGTCCGGATCTCTGGATCCGTCCCACGTGCTGCTGGCCATCGGGCTTCCCCATGAGATTGCCCACGGGTCGCTTCGCATGACGCTGGATGAGGGGACGACAAAGGAAGATGTGGATTATGTTGTGGATAATCTGAAGGAAATCGTGTCACAGCTTCGGAGTATGTCCCCGCTGTATGAGGATTTTGTGAAGAAACAGGAAAAAAATCGATAAAAACTTATCAGGAGGAATAGAAGAATGTATACAGAGAAGGTAATGGATCATTTTCAGCATCCGAGAAATGTAGGAGAGATCGAGAACGCCAGCGGTGTGGGCACGGTCGGCAACGCAAAATGCGGCGACATCATGAGGATCTACCTGGACATTGATGAGAATCAGATCATCCGGGACGTGAAGTTCAAGACATTCGGCTGCGGTGCGGCCGTGGCAACCAGCAGTATGGCCACCGAACTGGTGAAGGGCAAGAGCGTACAGGAAGCCATGGAAGTGACGAACAAAGCAGTTATGGAAGCCCTGGACGGTCTCCCGCCGGTGAAAGTACACTGTTCCCTTCTGGCTGAAGAAGCCATCCACGCGGCGCTCTGGGATTACGCGGAGAAGAACGGCATCAAGATCGAAGGCCTGGAGAAGCCGAAGTCCGATATCCACGAGGGCGAGGAAGAGGAAGAAGAGGAATATTAATGAGCAGAGTCGTCGTGGGAATGTCGGGCGGTGTGGACTCTTCAGTAGCGGCATATCTTCTGAAAGAGCAGGGGTATGATGTGATCGGCGTCACCATGCAGATCTGGCAGGAGGAAGACGCCTGTTCCGTGGAGGAGAACGGCGGATGCTGTGGCTTAAGTGCCGTGGAGGACGCCCGGAGAGTGGCGGCTGCACTCGGCATTCCGTATTATGTGATGAATTTCAGAGATGATTTTCGGAAAAATGTGATCGACTACTTTGCGGATGAGTATCTGCACGGTCACACCCCGAATCCGTGCATTGCCTGCAACCGGTACGTAAAATGGGAGGCCCTGCTTGACCGGAGCCGGTCTATCGGGGCAGATTATATCGCTACCGGACATTATGCACGGGTCGAGAAACTGGAAAATGGCCGTTATGCCATCCGGCGTTCCGCGTCCCTTATAAAGGATCAGACCTATGCGCTCTATAACCTGACCCAGGAGCAGCTGGCGCACACGCTGATGCCGGCCGGCGCATATTCAAAAGATGAGATCCGCTCCATGGCGGAGAAGATCGGCCTCCTGGTGGCGGATAAGCCGGACAGCCAGGATATCTGCTTCGTGCCGGACGGGGATTATGCGTCCTTTATCAGGGACTATACGGGCCGGGAGATCCCGGGAGGAAATTTTGTCACACCGGACGGGAAGATCCTTGGAAGGCATAAAGGGATCATCCATTATACGGTGGGACAGCGCAAAGGCCTTGGACTGGCGCTCGGGCATCCGGCTTTCGTGCTGGAGATCCGGCCGGAGACTAATGAAGTGGTCATCGGAACTTACGAAGAATCCCTGACCCGGACTGTCCGGGCGAATCGGATCAACTTTATGGCTGTGGAAGACCTGCCGAAACCGAAGCGGGTGTTCGCCAAGATCCGGTATAACCACAAAGGCGCCTGGTGCACGGCGGAAAAGACGGATGAAGATAAGATCGTCTGTCATTTCGAAGAACCCCAGCGGGCAGTGACGCCCGGTCAGGCGCTGGTCCTCTACGATGGCGAATATGTGCTGGGAGGAGGAACGATCCTGTGAAACAGAAAGTGACATCAGGCGGGCTTTCGATCCGCAGCGACTGCCATATGCATACTGAATTTTCTACAGACAGCCAGGCATCCGTGCGCAGCATGCTGGATGCCGCGGCGGAGTGCGGCCTGGACGCGGTGTGTATCACGGATCATATGGATCTTGATTTTCCACCCCAGGAGGGAGAGGTTATCGCGCCGGGAGAGACCCCGTTCCTGTTTGATGCGGATGCCTATTTCCGAACGCTGGCTCCGCTGAAGGAAGCATATAGCGGGCGGCTCGATGTGCGAATCGGCATTGAGATCGGGCTGCAGCCCCACCTGGGCGGACGGTACCGGGAGCTGACGCAGGCGTACCCCTTTGATTATGTGATCGGATCCGTCCATCTGATCCGAGGGCTGGACCCCTATTACGGGAAGCTTTTCGAAGACCGGACGGATGCGGAGGCCTACCGGGAAGCGTTTGTCGAGACTCTGCGCTGTCTGGACAGCGTCAGTGACTTTGATGCTCTGGGGCATCTGGACTATGTGGTGCGTTACGGGAAACATCAGGCAAAGGATTATTCCTACCGGATGTTTGCCGATGAGATCGACGCCATCCTGAAGAAGCTGATCGACATGGAAAAAGCGCTGGAAATGAATACCGCCGGACTGAAATACGGTCTGGGATTTCCAAATCCACACCCGGATGTGCTGAGGCGTTACCGGGAACTGGGAGGAGAGATAGTGACCGTTGGTGCGGATGCCCATCGCCCGGAGCATGTGGGGTATGATTTCAGCCTGGCTGCGGACATCCTGAAATCCTGCGGCTTCCGCTATTATACGGAATATATCGGACGAAGACCGGTGTCTGTGAAGATCCCCTGACAGGACGACAGAATGACATCCGAGATTTGCCCGCAAAAAACAGATTTAGTACTTGAATTTTTGTTTCCATTTTAGTACAATATCTCTAGTTGGTGAATTCCCGGCAACGCAGTGTTAAAAGGAGTCACCGCCATGGCTGACTTACAGTCAAATATTTTTTAAACTTTTAGGAGGAATTAATCATGGCAGTAAAAGTAGCGATTAATGGATTTGGACGTATCGGACGTCTCGCTTTCAGACAGATGTTTGGAGCAGAGGGATTTGAGATCGTGGCAATCAACGACCTTACATCTCCGAAGATGCTGGCTCACTTACTGAAATATGACTCAACACAGGGCAGATATGCACTGGCTGACAAAGTTGAGGCAGGAGAGGATTCCATCACAGTTGACGGAAAAGAGATCAAAATCTACGCTGAGGCTGATGCAAACAACCTTCCGTGGGGTCAGATCGGTGTTGATGTAGTTCTTGAGTGTACAGGCTTCTACACAAAGAAAGACAAAGCTCAGGCTCATATCAATGCAGGTGCTAAGAAGGTTATCATCTCCGCTCCGGCTGGAAATGACCTTCCGACAATCGTTTACAACGTAAACCACGAGACACTTACAAAGGAAGACAACATCATTTCTGCTGCTTCCTGTACAACAAACTGCCTTGCACCGATGGCTAAGGCTCTCAACGATCTTGCACCGATCAAATCCGGTATCATGTGCACGATCCACGCTTACACAGGCGATCAGATGACACTTGACGGACCGCAGAGAAAAGGCGATCTGAGAAGATCACGTGCAGCAGCTGTCAACATCGTTCCGAACAGCACAGGCGCAGCTAAGGCTATCGGCCTTGTTATCCCGGAACTGAACGGCAAACTGATCGGATCCGCACAGCGTGTTCCGACTCCGACAGGATCAACAACAATCCTGACAGCAGTTGTAGAAGGTGAAGTTACAGTTGATCAGATCAACGCAGCTATGAAAGCAGCTTCCAACGAGTCCTACGGCTACAACACAGATGAGATCGTATCCAGCGATATCGTTGGTATGTCCTACGGCTCACTGTTCGACGCTACTCAGACAATGGCTCTGCCGACAGGCGACGGCAACACAGAGGTTCAGGTTGTATCATGGTATGACAACGAGAACTCCTACACAAGCCAGATGGTTAGAACAATCAAATACTTCGGAAAATTAATCTCTGAGTAATTAATTTCTGACTAATAATTGACTCACAATGGGGTCCGGTCTTATTGTAGGACCGGGCCTCTTTTAATGAGAAAAAGTATCAGGAGGCTATTAAAATGGCAGGACTTAACAAAAAAACAGTAGACGACATCAACGTAAAGGGCCAGAGAGTCCTTGTAAGATGCGACTTCAACGTACCGCTCAAAGACGGACAGATCACAGACGAGACACGTATCGTTGCAGCACTTCCGACGATCAAGAAGCTGATCGCTGACGGAGGCAAAGTGATCCTCTGCTCACACCTTGGAAAACCGAAGGGAGAGCCGAAGCCGGAACTTTCACTTGCACCGGTGGCAGCAAGACTGTCCGAGCTTCTCGGACAGGAAGTAAAATTTGCAGCGGATCCGGAAGTTGTAGGACCGAACGCAAAAGCAGCTGTAGAAGCTATGAACGACGGCGACGTTGTTCTTCTTGAGAATACGCGTTACAGAGCAGAAGAGACCAAGAACGGCGAGGCATTCTCCAAAGAGCTTGCTTCTCTCTGCGATGTATTTGTAAATGACGCATTCGGTACAGCCCACAGAGCGCACTGCTCAAACGTAGGCGTTACACAGTACGTAGACACAGCTGTAGTAGGATATCTGATGGAGAAAGAGATCAAATTCCTCGGAAACGCGGTAGAGACTCCGGAGAGGCCGTTTGTAGCGATCCTCGGCGGTTCCAAAGTTTCCAGTAAGATCTCCGTTATCAACAATCTGCTCGAGAAGGTTGACACCCTCATCATCGGCGGCGGAATGTGCTTTACATTTACGAAGGCTCAGGGCGGCAGCGTAGGAAACTCTCTTCTTGAGGAAGATTACCTCCAGTATGCTCTTGATATGATCAAAAAAGCAGAGGAGAAAGGCGTGAAACTGCTCCTTCCGGTAGATGCGATCGCAGCAGATGCATTCTCCAACGATGCAAATACAAAAGTTGTGGCTCAGAACGAGATCCCGGATGGCTGGATGGGACTCGATATCGGACCGGAGACGGCGAAAATGTACGCAGAAGCTGTTAAATCCGCGAAGACCGTTGTATGGAACGGACCGATGGGATGCTTCGAGATGCCGAAGTTTGCAGACGGAACCAAGACTGTAGCGGCAGCGCTTGCTGAGACAGACGCGGTGACCATCATCGGCGGCGGCGACTCTGCAGCAGCTGTAAATCAGCTCGGCTACGGCGATAAGATGACACACATCTCAACAGGCGGCGGCGCTTCTCTTGAGTTCCTAGAAGGAAAGGAGCTGCCGGGCGTAGCAGCA
The DNA here is from genome assembly GCA_019120275.1 of Candidatus Mediterraneibacter excrementavium. Lineage (GTDB taxonomy): Bacteria > Bacillota > Clostridia > Lachnospirales > Lachnospiraceae > Mediterraneibacter > Mediterraneibacter excrementavium. The sequence goes on from DWVL01000085.1 coordinate 103,907, forward strand.
GCGAACGACCGATAAGTATTGTATATGGCCCGATTGCGGCGTCAGATGCGGCTTGACGTACCTTGTATTGTACGCCGGCGCCGCATCTTCCTTAAGTAAAAAAGAACATACCTTAATAAAATATTGAGTTAGGAGATATACGAAAATGGCAAGAAAGAAAATTATCGCAGGCAACTGGAAGATGAACAAGACTCCGAGCGAGGCAGTTGCTTTGGTGGAAGAACTGAAACCGTTAGTAGCAAATGAAGAAGTTGATGTAGTGTTCTGCGTACCGGCGATCGACATCGTACCGGTTGTTGAGGCTGTAAAAGGCACAAACATCCAGGTTGGCGCTGAGAATATGTATTTCGAGGAGAGCGGAGCTTACACAGGCGAGATTTCCCCGGCTATGCTTGTTGACGCAGGCGTTAAGTATGTGGTTCTCGGACATTCCGAGAGAAGAGACTACTTCGGCGAGACAAACGAAGACGTAAACAAGAAAGTCCTCAAAGCATTCGAGCACGGCATCACACCGATCATGTGCTGCGGCGAGACTCTGGAGCAGAGAGAGCAGGGCGTGACAATGGACTTCATCCGCCAGCAGGTTAAAGTAGGTCTTCAGAACGTTACAGCTGATCAGGCTAAGTCAATGGTTATCGCTTACGAGCCGATCTGGGCGATCGGAACAGGCAAGACAGCTACAACAGAGCAGGCTGAAGAAGTATGCAAGGGTATCCGCGAGTGCGTGGCTGAAGTATACGACGATGCTACAGCAGAAGCGATCCGCATCCAGTACGGCGGATCTGTAAACGCAGGAAATGCAGCTGAGTTGTTTGCACAGGCTGACATCGACGGCGGTCTTGTAGGCGGCGCTTCCCTGAAGGCAGACTTCGGAAAGATCGTTTGCTATAAATAATAAGGTATATCGGGGAAGAATATCTGCCCCTGGTATCATACAATAATAAGATAAGCGGAAAAAGGCCCGCCGGGTGAAGGATCATCCGGCGGGTTGTTTTCGTGCCTGAGATAGACTTTTCTGTCTGGCATTTTCTCTCCGCATGTGTATCATATGGAAAAGCAATATATTTCCGGCATGTCTGATTCTAAGGCGGCATCAGCCGCATCCATTATTCTGTAACATTCAGAAAATCTCAATGCTTTTAATTTCCTATTAGTGGCAGAGAAATCAGCGGATGCGGGAGATCGCTGCGGAAGTGGCGGGAGAGCAGAAGGAATAAGAAGCACACTAACATATTGAAAATTCTGTGCAAAACGGTTACAATAGGTAACGGGATGAGTTGCCCAAATGTACAGTATAAAGGAGATATGGATATGAGCAAGAAACCAACCGTATTGATGATATTAGACGGCTACGGCTTAAGAGACGATGCGCACGGCAACGCTGTTGCTGAGGCGGCGACACCGGTCATGGATAAGCTGATGGCTGAGTGTCCGTTCGTGAGAGGAAATGCCAGTGGCATGGCGGTAGGACTTCCGGATGGACAGATGGGAAATTCTGAGGTGGGACATCTGAACATGGGTGCAGGCCGCATCGTGTATCAGGATCTGACGAAGATCACGAAATCCATCCAGGACGGAGATTTCTTTGAAAATAAAGCGCTTGTGGCGGCATGCGAGAATGTGAAGGAAAATGATTCCGCGCTGCACCTGATGGGACTTGTTTCCGACGGCGGCGTTCACAGCCACAATACGCACATTTATGGACTGCTCGAGCTGGCGAAGAGACAGGGCATTGAGAAAGTATACGTTCATTGTTTCCTGGACGGCCGTGACACACCGCCGGCGTCCGGAAAAGAATATGTGGAAGAACTGGAAGCAAAGATGAAAGAGATCGGCGTCGGCGAAGTTGCGAGCGTAGCGGGCCGCTACTATGCGATGGACCGTGACAACCGCTGGGACCGTGTGGAGAAGGCTTACCGGGCGCTCGTTTACGGCGAGGGCGACCAGGCGGTTTCCGCGACAGAGGGAATTCAGGCTTCCTATGATAAAGAAGTGACCGACGAGTTCGTTGTACCGATGGTCGTTATGAAGGACGGAGCTCCGACGGCAACCGTTAAGAGCGGAGATTCCATTATCTTCTTTAACTTCCGCCCGGACCGTGCAAGAGAGATCACGAGAACATTCTGCGACGACGACTTCACAGGATTTGACCGCGGCGAGCGTGTAAAGACGACTTATGTATGCTTTACAGAGTACGACGTGACGATCCCGAA
>DWVL01000086.1 GCA_019120275.1 Candidatus Mediterraneibacter excrementavium
AGGAAAAATGAAATATATTATCAATATCAGTAATAAAACATATATGGAAAAGAGGTCTTTTAAATGCCGCTTACAATGGCAGGTATAGGAGAAACAAATATAATCCGCAGGGTTGGGGGAAATGAGGAGACGAGGCGTTTCCTTGAAAACCTGGGTTTTGTCGCAGGCGCGGAAGTGACCGTACTGTCTGCGATCGGGGGCAATGTGATCGTAAACATCAAGGATTCACGGATTGCCGTTAACGCTGATATGGCGCGGCACATCATGGTATAACTCCATGCAGTGCCCGCTGTATATAAATTGAATTCTGGCAGAGGAAAGGAGATGACAGTTATGACTTTAGGTGATGCAGAAGTCGGCAGCACAGTTGTTGTAACAAAAATAGAGGGTGACAGTGCCTACAAACGCCGGATCATGGATATGGGGATCACAAAAGGAAGCGAGCTCTATATCAGAAAGGTCGCACCCCTTGGCGACCCGGTAGAGATCACAGTCCGCGGATACGAATTATCCGTCAGGAAGAATGACGCACAGTGCGTCCGGGTAAAATAGGAAGACTCAGATATTCTGAGCCGGATCTGAGCGAGTAAGAGATATGAAGAGGAGGCAGAAAAAATGGCAATCAGAATTGCACTCGCCGGAAACCCGAACTGCGGTAAGACGACGATGTTCAACGCCCTGACCGGTGCCAACCAGTACGTTGGAAACTGGCCGGGGGTAACCGTTGAGAAAAAAGAAGGAAAGGTAAAGAGCAAAAGGGCGAAGGGGGAGGAAGTCATCGTGACAGACCTTCCGGGAATCTACTCCCTTTCCCCGTATACGCTGGAGGAAGTAGTTAGCCGGGATTACATACTGAAAGAAAATCCGGATGTGATTATCGACCTGGTGGACGCTACCAATATCGAGCGTAACCTGTATCTGACAACGCAGCTTGTGGAGACCGGCGTTCCGGTCGTGATCGCACTTAATATGGCAGACCTGATCGCAAAGAGAGGGATGAAGATCGACACGAAGCGGCTGTCCATGCTGCTGGGCTGCCCGATCGTCGAGACGTCCGCACTGAAGCAGACCGGGCTTTCCGAGCTGATCGACGAGGCAGTCAAAACGGCAAAGAAAAAAGAGATCAGCCTGCCAGGCGAGATCTTTTCCAAAGAGATGGAGAGCGCGGTGGAAGAAGTAAAAGGACTCCTGCCGGACTCTATCACAGACGATAAGAGGAGATGGTATGCGGTCAAGTTCCTGGAACGCGACAATAAGGTCGTGGAGAGCGTGAAACTTCCGGCTTCCGATGCGTCTGCCATAGAGGCACTCAGAGATAAGATCGAGAAGCGGCATGATGACGACATGGAGAGTATTGTTACTGACGAGCGGTATAAATATATCCAGCAGATCGTGAAAGCGACAGTCCAGAAGGGAAAAGAAAAGCTGACGACCTCTGATAAGATCGACCGGATCGTTACCAACCGTATCCTCGGCATCCCGATCTTTATCGTGATCATGTGGGCGGTATATTATGTGTCGGTCACGACAGTCGGCACCTGGGTAACGGACTGGACCAATGATGTATTTGTCGTTGCGATCCAGGACGCGGTCGGCGGATTCCTCGGGAATATCGGCGCTGGTACGATCGTTACCGACCTTGTGGTGAACGGTATCATCGGCGGTCTGGGAGCCGTGCTCGGCTTCGTCCCGCAGATGGCGATCCTGTTCCTGTTCCTGTCCATTCTTGAAGACTGCGGCTACATGGTTCGTATCGCATTCGTCATGGACCGTGTATTCCGTCACTTCGGACTTTCCGGAAAGAGCTTTATCCCGCTTCTGATCTCATCCGGATGCGGAATCCCGGGGATCATGGCTTCCAAGACCATCGAGCAGGACAATGACCGCCGCCTTACAATCATGACGGCGACTTTCATCCCCTGCGGCGCAAAACTTCCGGTCATCGCCCTGATGGGAGGCGTGATCGCAGGAGCGGCAGGCGGATACGCAGAGACTTCTTATATCGCTCCGCTGATGTACTTTATCGGGATTGCGGCAGTGCTTGTGTCTGCGATCATTCTGAAGAAAACGAAACCGTTCTCCGGGAAACCGGCTCCGTTCGTCATGGAGCTGCCGCAGTACCATATCCCGCAGGTGAAGACAGTCCTGCTCCATGTATGGGAGAGGCTGAAAGGCTTCATCATCAAGGCAGGTACGATCCTGTTCCTTGCGTGCGTAGTGATGTGGTTCCTCGGAAGCTACGGCTTTGGACCGGACGGCTTCGGCTTGGTAGAGTCCTCCGACAGCCTGATCGCGGTCATCGGCGGCGTGATCGCACCGCTCTTTGCACCGCTCGGCTTCGGCGAGTGGCAGCCGGTCGCCGCATCGATCTCCGGATTTACGGCGAAAGAGGCGATCGTATCCACCATGGGTACGCTGGCGGCGATCGCAGGAGATGTGGAAGACCCGGTGACAGTGGCTCAGGGTGTAGCGGCATGGTTCCCGACTTCCATGGCAGCCTTCTCCTTCCTGCTGTTCAACCTGCTTGACTCTCCATGCCTGGCGGCAATCTCCACGATGGCACAGCAGATGCAGTCCAGGAAATGGTTCTGGTTCGCGATTCTGTTCCAGAATGTATTCGCTTACGTGGTATGCCTTACGGTATACCAGATCGGTACTTTCGTACTTGGCGGAGGATTTACGTTTGGAACTGCAGTCGGGTTCGTGTTCCTGATCGTGCTGCTGGTACTCCTGTTCCGGCCTGATCCGTATAAGAACCAGAAAGTATATGCAAAGCGTTCCGTACAGAATGCATAAGAGGAACAGCCGGATGTTTTGAAAGGCATCCGGCTGTTTTCAGAAAGAAGGGATAGATAGTGGCAGATATTGTAATCTTGACCCTGATCATCGGGTACTGTCTTTTCCTGATCTACAGAGGATATAAGAATAAAAAGGCAGGGAAACCGGTGGGCTGCGCAGGGTGCAGCGGAAACTGCAGATCCTGCGGCGGCTGTGCGTCCTGCGCAGGGAGAAAAACGGATGTGAAAGGAAGGTAGCGTATGGGCGATTCTACAGGCTCCATGTTTTATGGCTTCGGAGCATTTATTCTTATATATATTATAGGAGCGACGATCTATCAGATCTGGCTCTGGATCAAGAAAGCGAGAGACCGGAAGAAATTCAAAGAAAACGAAGATGAACAGAAACGGACGGAGGGATAGTTATGGTTGATGCGATCATTATACTCGTAGTCGTGGTGCTGCTGATCTTTGCGCTGAAAGGATCGATCAAACATTTCAGAGGAGAGGGCGCCTGCTGTGGCGGCGGATCCGGCAGCGTGAAAACGAAAAAAGCGAAAAAGAAGACGCTCGACGGTCCGGTGGTCGGACGGCGCATGATCCGCATCTCAGGCATGCACTGCCAGAACTGTGTCAACAGCGTGACCAACGCGCTTAATGCGATAGACGGGGTGTCTGCCGAGGTAAGTCTGAAAGATAACTGCGCAGAAGTTTCCTGTGACCGCAAGGTGGATGATATTGATCTGAAACAGGCGGTGGAAAGGGCAGGTTTCGAAGTGCTTGGTATTTCACAGGTATAAGGTGGGAAACGCCGTGAGCAGGAAAGATGAGATTATTGAAAGGCTGAAAGAAAACGGATGCCGGATCACAAAACAGAGAAAGATCCTGATCGATATCATCCTGGAGAATGACTGTGCAAGCTGCAAAGAGATTTTTTATAAGGCGTCACAGGAGGATAAAAAGATCGGGGTGGCGACGGTTTACCGGATGATTAATGCACTGGAAGAGATTGGCGTGATCAGCCGGAAGAATATGTACCGGATTGAATCCGGAGAAAACTGCGCAGGCGGATGTGATATCGTCCTGGAGGATGATACCGTTTTCAGGATGCCAAAGGAAAAACTGGATCAGATCGTCCGGGATGGCGCCAGACGGTGCGGTTATCTGAGTGACCGGAAGAAAGTATCGAGGATCATTTACCATGACAGGCAGAGATAGCTGACGGAGCGGTAAAGAGGATGAAAAAATGTATGGAGACAGGAGACATCAGGTGAAAATGCCGGGAGGTCTCCTGTTTTTTGATGATAAAAAAGTAATAAGAAAGATATTGATATTTGTTTTCAAATAGTGTACTATGAACCTA